>JAZRLW010000033.1:0-3477 GCA_045647025.1 Eubacteriales bacterium | reverse complement strand
AGTACGTTCCATAAGGATATCGTTAACCTTTTCGGGGAGATTTACAGTCCAACCTTCAGCAATCTGAAGAACGGGACCAAGACCCTTAACGATGTTAAGACGGATCATAGTACAGGGCATTTCAGCAAAGGTGTTGAAATGGCTTGAGAATCCGCCGCCTCTGAAGTTATCCTGACCTGCTTCGCACCATACGGTAGCTTCGGTCATCTTCTTGATATCTTCGTCGGTAACTTCCCACCACTTCTTCATAGTAGCGTTGCCGTTTTCATCGGTGCAAACGCCGGAAGCGTCGAGACAAGCAGCACCGGAGTTGAGAAGGTGGATAATACCGTTGGATTCAGCGGCCTTACCTTCAAGCTTGTATCCGGTAACTCTTTCGGTAGCTTCGCCCGACCAGTAGGTACGAACGTCAGCGAAGATCTGAGCTCTGTGGGTGAGCAAACGCATCATAAGCATGCTCATACCGTTGAGAATATCGTTTTCGGTTGCGAGAGTATAGGGCTCACGAGCGCCTTCGTAGTCGAAGGAAGAAGAAAGGAGAGCTTCGGGATAGTCGCAGTTGGGCCAATGGTCGGTCCACTGTCTCTGACCCTGGAAGCCGCCTGCAATAGCGTTATGACCAACCTTTTCTTCCTCGAAAGCATCGGGAAGGTTGGGGTTGCCTGCCATAAGGTCCTTGATTATACAGTACATCTTAACAGTGAATTCCCACTGCTTTTCTTTTTCTTCGGGAGTGAACTTGATGCGAACCTTTTCACCGAGGAATTCAACTTCTTCGGGGTTATCGTCGCGGCCTTCTTTGCAGTGTTCCTTGGTCCAAGCAAGAGCCTTCTGATATTCTTCTTCGTTGTAGATGCCCTCTTCCATACGACGGAGAATTTCAACCTCGTCAACGGATTCAACACGCATACCGAAGTAGGTTTCGAGCATATCCTGATCCATAATAGAACCGGCAATACCCATACACTGGGAACCAATCTGGAGATAGGACTTGCCTCTCATGGTAGCAACTGCAACGGCAGCACGGCCGAAGCGGAGAAGCTTGTCTTTTACGTCGTCGGGCATTTCAGTAACCTGGTCTCTGTCCTGAACCTCATGGCCGTAGATACCGAATGCGGGAAGACCCTTCTGTGCATGACCTGCAAGAACGGCGGCAAGGTAAACAGCGCCTGGTCTTTCGGTACCGTTAAAGCCCCAAACGCCCTTAATGGTATGAGGATCCATATCCATTGTCTCGGAGCCGTAGCACCAGCAGGGAGTTACGGAGAGAGTGATGGAAACGCCTTCTTTTTTAAATTTATTGGCACAAGCAGCAGCCTCGGGAACACGTCCGATGCAAGTGTCGGCCATAACTACCTTAACGGGTTCACCGTTAGAATAGAAAAGATTCTCCTCAAAGAGTTTCTTTGCAGATTCAGCCATAGCCCAAACGAGGGGTTCGAGAGATTCACGCATCATCTGAGGGCCACGGCGGCCGTCAACGATGGGGCGAATACCGATTACGGGATAATCGCCTACGTATCTGTTTTTTGCCATTGTAAATTCCTCCTGCTATATGTAATTATTTATGTTTTTTATTTGATTTCTTTTTCTTGTTTTTCTTTGCCATAAGAGCCTTTACGCTTGCTCTGTTCATATATCTGCGGTAAAGGTCGGGGCGTTTTTCTTTTGTCACCTCAAGGGACTGTTCAAAACGCCAGTCGGCAATCTTTTTATGGTCGCCGGATAAAAGGACGTCGGGCACACTTTCTCCCTCAAAAACGGGAGGGCGTGTGTACTGGGGGTATTCAAGGAGCCCCGAATATATACTCTCGTCCTTATAACAGCTTTCGTCAGCCAATACACCTTCGACCATTCTTGAAACGGCGTCAACTATGACCATTGCCCCAAGCTCTCCGCCCGAAAGAACGTAATCGCCTATGGAAATCTCCTCGTCCACAATAGAGTCGAGGGCTCTTTGGTCAATACCCTCATAATGGCCGCAAAGAAGTATGAGATTTTTCTTTTTAAGAAGCTTTTTTGCCTTAGTCTGGGTAAAGCGTTTGCCCTTGGGGGACAAGTATATGCACCAGGCATCGTCAACCTGCGACTTTATATCCTCAAAGCACTTCATAACGGGAGCGGCCTGCATAAGCATACCCTTTCCCCCGCCGTAAGGATAGTCGTCCACACGGCGATGCTTATCCTCGGTATAGTCGCGGATATTGTGGCAATTAACCTCTATAAACCCGTTTTTACGGGCAATTCCTATTATTGAAGAGGAAAGAAAAGCATCTACCTCTTCAGGGAAAAGGGTCATCACATCGAATCTCATATATCGAAAAGCCCTTTCAGAGGAACGAAGGTCATAACCCCGCCCTCAAGGTCAACGTTGATATCACTATCGGCAATGGCAGGAATGTATACCTTCTTCCCATCAGCCATAGTGATTTCGTACACGTCGTTAGCTCCTGTCTGAAGAATGTCCGTTACCTTGCCGTAGGACTCCCCTGTTTGGGCATTTTTTGCCTCAAGCCCCATAAGGTCTTCCCAGAAGTAGGTACCCTCTTCAAGTTCGAAATCCTCCTTATCAACAAAGATAACCTTGTTGCGAAGCTTTTCAGCCTCTTCGGGAGTATCTACGCCCTCAATTTTCATCAGAACGCAGGATTTCTGTATACGGGCATTAAGTACGTTATGCTTCTGTCCGTCTATCCAGATCTCCTCAAAATAAAGAAGATCCTCGGGGCTGTCAGACCAAGGCTGAACCTTGACCTCGCCCTTTATGCCGTGAATATTTACTATTTTTCCGGTTTGTATGAGTTCCATATTTTCAAATAAACAAAATCATCCGCAACGTCGGGGCATATTAACGCCTGACGCGCGGATGTCGTATCCTTTATCAGATTATGTCGATGCTGATCTTTTTGCCCTCTTTTGCGGCAGCGACCTTTGCTATCTGACGGATAGACTTGGCGACACGGCCGTGCTTACCGATAATAAAGCCTTTATCATCGTCTGCAACGGAGAGATTGTAAACTATAACACCGTCCTGCTCACCGACTTCGGTAACGGTAACGGCATCAGGTTCGGAAACCAGCTGTCGAGCTATAAAAAGTATAAAATCTTTCATTTTAAAAGTTCCTTTCCTATCGAAATTTGTTTTTTCGGATAATTGAATTAAAGAATAGAAAAGAATTAAAGGATTTCTACCATAGAAAAGAGCTTGCCGTATCGGAGGTGCATCGGAATATATTCCAATTACCCTCCGATACCTAAAGTCTTTTACCGTCCTCGGTAGAAACAACTTTCGGAGAAATTATTCGGCCTTGGTTACGCCGCTTTCTCTGAGAAGTCTTTTTACGACATCAGTGGGCTGAGCACCGTTCTTGATCCACTGCTCTGCCTTTTCAGCGTCGATCTTTATCTGGGAGGGTTCGGTGCAGGGATTGTAAGTACCGATCTCTTCGATAAATCTGCCATCACGGGGATAACGGG
>JAZRLW010000032.1:0-3691 GCA_045647025.1 Eubacteriales bacterium | reverse complement strand
TATATCAGCCCTGAGCAGGCCAGAGGTCATTTGACTGATGAAAGGTCTGATATTTACTCCGTTGGCGTAATGCTTTACGAAATGGTTACGGGAAAACTTCCCTTTGAGTCCGATACTGCGGTTTCAGTTGCGCTTATGCAGGTTCAGAACGAGCCTACGTTGCCTTCCGAGCTTCGCTCCGACCTCCCCAAGGCGGTGGAAAGCATCATTATGAAGGCTATGCAGAAGGAAGCTACCCTTCGTTATCAGCACGCAAAGGAAATGCTTGACGATATAATGGCGTTCCTTGAAAATCCCGACGTGGTGTTTGAATATCCCCTTTGCACAAGACCTTTCGGTGACGGATCTACTATCGTAATTCCCGCGATTCCGGATACGGTTAAGCCCGTGTCTGAGCAAAAGCCCGAAGAAGCAGGAGAGAAGAAGCGTAAACGCCGCGAATACACTCCCGAAGAGATAGAGCAACGCCGTAAAAAAGCGAGAGCGAAAATATTCCGTAACCGCCTTATTGCGGGTGTAGCGGGTGTCTTTTTAGCCTTTGCCGTAGTCCTCATAGGTGTAGGCGCTATGTTTACGGCGGTGGATAGCCTTGCGGGTGACCTTATTGAGGTAAGGAGCTTTGTTGGTAAATCCATTACAGATATGATGGAAGATCCCGTAGTTAAGGCTAACTTTACCGTAAAACGTGAATCGCGATACGACAGTACGGTTGGTGAGGGTATAATCCTTGAGCAGACTCCCGAAAGCGGAAGCTACGAATCGGGTAAAGAGATCACCGTAGTTGTCAGTGACGGTCCCAGAATGGTAAATATTCCTAAAATTGAAAATATAACCTCCCAGCAGGCCATTGTTCTTTTAAAGGAAAACGACCTTTATTATGAAAAAATAACCCAGCCCAGCGCCACCGTACAGGAGGGTTACGTAATTAAGTGCGATCCTGCGCCTACCACTTCCGTTCCCGAAGGAACTACCGTAAAAATATACGTTGCTGTGGATACCTCCGTTAAGCAGGTAAAGGTTCCCAACGTGGTTGGTGACGACCAGCAGACGGCTATGAACAAGATGTATTCCCAGGGCCTCGCCCCCACGGTGCAGGCTGGATACAGCAGTCAGTACGCCGCAGGTGTGGTATATGGCCAGAGTATAAGCGGAGATACCGAGGTTGATAGCGGTACTGAAGTTATTTTGTACGTAAGTATGGGCTCAGACCCCTCTTATAATCCCTGGTCGAACCCCACTGAAGAGGGCGAATACGATGAGTGACGGAAACGTAATAATTAAGGGCGTTGGCGGACTTTACACCGTAATGACTCCCCAGGGCGAAAGGCTCGAGTGCCGAGCCAGAGGAACCCTTCGCCGCCTTGACCCGCCTCCCACGGTAGGGGATAAGGTTACGGTGGAGAATAACGTTATTACTGCTGTTGAGGATAGAAGAAATATACTTATCCGTCCTTTTATTGCAAATCTGGATAAGCTGTTTATCGTGGTGGCTCTTGCCGACCCCGATCCCGATCCTTTCTATATAGACAAACTTACCGTTATTGCGGAGCATTTCTATATAGAACCCATCATAGTATTCAATAAAAGCGATCTTAAGGATGTTAAGGAGATTGTTAATAACTATTCCCGTACTCCATATAAAAAATATATAGTTTCTGCCGCCCATGACGAGGGTATAGAGGCGCTGGCTGCCGAGTTTAAGGGCTGTACTTCTGCTTTCGCAGGATTTTCGGGGGCAGGGAAGTCCAGCTTGCTCAACGCCCTTAACAGGCTCTACGGCGGTGAAGAATTGGCTGCCGTGGGCGACCTTTCCGAAAAGCTGTCAAGAGGTAAGCATACCACCCGACATGCAGAACTTTTCCCTCTGTGTGGCGGACTGGTGGCCGACACCCCCGGATTTGGCAGCATAGAGCTGGAATATTTCGGATTCCATGACCGTTCCACACTTATCAACTGCTTTCCCGACCTGGCGGAGCATTCCGAAGGCTGTAAGTTTTCAGATTGCCACCATATAAAGGAAAAGGGATGCAATCTTCTTGCTGCCATTGAGAAGGACTACGTACTTAAAAGCAGATACGATTCCTTCCGTCGTCTCTACGAGGAGATGGGGGAATATAAACCCTGGGAACTTGAATAATTTAAATAAAAAAGATGTCCACCTTTATGAGTCGGCGGACATCTTTTATTATATATGTAGGTAAAAATTAGTTTTCGTTTTTATTTTGGGAGGCGTAGCCGTATCTTTTTGCGTATCTTAAGAGATCTGCTTCTTCCGTTACGTAATAGTTTTTGTGATACCGAAAGTCGGTGACATGCCCATCTTCACTATGTTCAATAGCGGCCATATCAAATCTGTATCCGAAGGCTGAGGGATCGATGCCCAATTCTTCCATTTGGGCGATGAACCTTGCGGCGGCAAAGAATATGTTCTTCATCTTTGTTTTGTCAACGGCCAGTTCAGGCTTTATACCCCCTGAATTAAGCCTTGCTTTAACTTCGACGAATACTAGATCGGTGTTGTCGGTCATAATAAGGTCTATTTCGTAAGGGTGTGCCTTAAATGAATGTGCCAGAAAGCCAAAGCCTCTTTTCATAAGGACTGACTTTGTGTACTCTTCAAAATAATCACCTATAAGCCGAGGGTCTTTATTCTTTGGGAAACTCAATTTTTTTGTCATTGTTATTTGCTCTTTTCGTCCTGAAATCCGTTCCATCCGAATCTGATAATAGATACTATTACGGATACAATACCGAAAATCTCGGTAATGATTCCACCTATATTCAGAGTAAAAATGTTATATATAAGCCAGGAAGGGGATATTACGCAAAACTGCAATATACGGATGGTTCTTCCGTTTCTTGTCCACATAGCTATCGTGCCTATAAGTTGGGCACACATAACGAGAAGGGAAAGCCATCCTGCGTATGTGGCTATGCCTGCAACGATATAAAGGGCTTCGATTATAATGAACACGTAGGGATTACTCCATTTTCTGCCTGCGGCCAATATTCCACCGCGGAAAATGTTTATTATATTCATCCACGCGCCTGACCAGTTTCCGGGAAGGGCGAAGCTTATAGCGAAAAGTAGTCCGCTTAACGCCTGTAAAAGGAAAAGTCGCTTGTTGTCCTTCATTTGGAATGAAAATATGGTAATGCCGGCGGCTATAAGACTTATTATTCGGGCCGTCCAGTCTATAATTATATTTTGCATAGAAAATACCGTCCATTTTTAATAGGAATATTATATCAGAAAAAGAAATTTATGTCAAGTTTAGCTCCCATTAATAGGAATATTTCGGGGCTCGAGGAGAGTTTACATTTTCGCAAATATTAGTTTTCAATTCTTTACCTTTTTGCCTATTGCAATTTGGAATGAAATGTGGTATAATATTCAAGCCGATGAAAAAGAGGCACGTTGTTGAAACGGATAGCAAATCAAAATGCTGGTGTGGCTCAATGGCAGAGCAGCTGATTGGTAATCAGCAGGATGATGGTTCGACTCCGTTCACCAGCTCCATATGGGGGAATTCCCGAGTGGCCAAAGGGGGCAGACTGTAAATCTGTTGCTTTTCAGCTTCGGTGGTCCGAATCCACCTTCCCCCACCAAAAGAACGACTCTGTTGAGTCGTTCTTTTTCTATATTATATAAAATAATATCTATAAATCTAGTGGAGTGGCTATGAAATTA
>JAZRLW010000031.1:0-3146 GCA_045647025.1 Eubacteriales bacterium | reverse complement strand
ATGTATTTGTCTATTCGTGAACCGCCCGATTCGACGATTATTTCCATATTAACATATCTCCCTTATAGAAAATATATATTAGAATAAAAAGAATCGAACCGCAGGTTATGAAAATATCAGCAACGTTGAATACGGCAAAATTTATCAGACAGAAGTCAAACATATCTACTACGTAGCCTGTATTTATCCTATCAATAAGGTTACCTACGCCACCGCCGAAAACGCAAGCTAAGGCGCAGGCGGCGGGAAAGCTTTGTACAACGTTAGCAACCAATAAATAGGCAATAATCAGCAACAAAATCCCAGTAGTGATTATGAAAAATAATTGCTGACCTTCAAGTATGCTGAACGCCGCTCCCGTATTTTGTCTGTAAGACAACTGAAACACGCCGTCAATTATCTTAAACGTGCCGATGGGCTTAAGATACTTTACTGCCAAATGCTTTGACACTAAATCTAAAGCCACAGCAACTGCTACTATTACAAGGTAAAGGAGCTGACGGTAATTTAAACTCGGTTTTCTCATCTGGTAACAACTGCAACGAAAAGATTATTCGTCGTCATCATCATCGTAATCGTCGTCATCGTAATCGTCATCATCGTAATCGTCGTCATCATCCGATGCCTTCTTCTTACCGAAGATTCCGAGAGACTTCTTTTTGCCGCCGAAAAGCTTGGATTTCTTGTTGTCAAAAAGGCCGCTTACTTTATCGTCATCATCGTCGTCATCCTCTTCTTCAACGAGATTAGCGAATGCACGGGTTGCTCTGGTAGCGGGCTTTGCGGGCTCCTCTTCTTCGCGAGCGAAGTCTGCAAAACGCTGAGCTCTGGTACCTTCGATTACTCTGGTAACGGAAAGGTCTTCAGCGGGCTCTTCCTTTACAGGTACAACTTCCTCAACAACGGGTTCGATAACGGGAGCTTCCTCTACAACAGGAGCGGGTTCTTCGATAACGGGTTCTTCAATAGCTTCAACTCTGTCTTCAACGTCAGCAGTAGCGGCCTTGAGAACTTCAAGGGTCTTGGAGTCGGTTTCAGCGATTTCCTTTTTGATTACAGGGATTCCGGAAATAAGCTTCACATGGCTCTGATAAATGGAAAGGAGCTTTGTCTTGAAGTCTTCAACTTCATTTGCCAGAGTTTCCTTGATATTCTTCTGGTTTTCTGCTTCTTCCTGAGCGGACTGAATCAGTTTCTTTGCATAATCCTGAGCTTCATAAACGAGCTTGTCAGCCTTTTTCTTTGCGGTCTGCATAACGTCGTTGTAGCTCTTCTGGGTATTAAGAATAGTATTCTTCCACTGATCCTGCTCTTCTTTAGCAGCCTCAAGCTTATTTGTAAGGCTTGCTACCTTTTTGTTGAGCTGTTCTCTTTCGTTAAGAAGCTTTGTGTAGCTGAGAAGTATCTCGTCAAGAAAGCTATCAACCTCTTCGGGTCTGTAACCGCCGGTCTTAGCTCTGGAAAATACTTTTGTTTCGATTTCTTTAGGTGTGATCATTATAGTCGCTCCTTTGCATTGTGATGTATTATCTTCAAATATATTTCTCTACTTCTGCCGATATTCGGCCTTTTCGGGTTGTCCCCGTGATAGCTTTGAGATTAAATTTCCCTAGCCCTCTGATAACAATCTGATCCCCTTCTTTTATGGATTTTGAAGGGTCGCAGGTTTCCTGTCTGTTAAGAAATACTTTTTTTGATTTTATCAGGACTACGGCTTTTTCTCGCGAAGTCTTCGCTGCGGCGGCAACCACGCAATCAAGGCGTAAAGACGCGATGGAAACTGAAAATACTGAAGTTTTCCGTTCTATACATAGATCTTCCGCCGTTACTTTGGATATGCTGCAATTATCTCTACCAATCTTTAATAAGTTGGAATCAAAATAATTGAAGAAATCGGATTTGATAAAAATTACGGCCTTGTGTTTGTCAGTAATAAGAATATCACCTATTACCGACCTGTCTATTCCCAATGCCATAATGCTTCCCAAAACGGCTCTATGCTCCAATGGAGCTGCACCTTCCGCTACTGTGATAGATAGCACTGTAATGGGAAACTCCGCCTCGTACTCGGGCATGAATCCTATCATTCGTCTTTCCGCATCGTCATACCCGCCAAAAAAGATGGCGTTATGGCCTACATGACTCACAGCGAGAGACTGTTCTCTTGTGTCAAGAAAGTCGGTAAAAACAGGACGCTCTGTATAATAGGCGCGATTCTCAAGCTCCTTTATTTTTGAAATAAAGAGCTTATCCTCTTTTTCAAAGGAAGAGTTATCAGAGGAGTTTTTCGACATCTTCAAGTATATCGCCGTTTATATCAACCTTGCCGGGAATAAACATATATGTATCGTCGGAAAGTTTTCTTATTTCGCCTCTGAGTGCAAAAATGGTTCCCTGAAGGAAGTCAAGATATCTGCGGGTCTCAACCTTGTTGATATTATCGAGGTTAAGGATAACTACTTTATCCTGCATGAGATCCTGAGCTATTTCAGCAAGCTCGGTTCTGTCAACGGGCTTTTTGAGTACAAACTTAGGCTTTACTCTGGAAACGCCGTCGGAAACGTAACCGTCATCTTCCATTTCTTCTTCAATGTAATCCTGTTCGTCGTCGATCTGGGGGTCTAAAATTTTCTTGAAAGCTTCGAATGCCATAGTGGTTTATTCCTTTCGTTTGTTTGTGTGTATATTGAGTGTATATTGATTTACTGAAAAAGGCATCTGCCAAGACGCACCATATTGGAGCCGCATCTTACGGCAGTTTCGTAGTCGCTGCTCATTCCCATGGACAAGTAGTCCATAGAAATATTATCACTACATATATTATGCACTAAATAGTTGCGTTTGTCAAGGAATAGAGCATACATTTTTTGATAATATAACAATTTTGTTTCAATTGGCATTATGGACATGAGCCCTTTTACCCTTATATGGGGCATTTCGGCTGCGGCAAGAAAGAGTTCATCGAGGTTTTCCTCGAAAATCCCCGTTTTGGCCTCTTCCTTTGCTATGTTTACCTGAATGAGTATATCAATCGATTTTTGAAGCTTTGATGCCTGCTTTTCAATCTCTTTGAGCAACTTTACAGAATCAACCGACTGGATAACGTCTGCTACTTCTAGCGCCTGTTTTACTTTATTTGTTTGTAG
>JAZRLW010000030.1:0-6166 GCA_045647025.1 Eubacteriales bacterium | reverse complement strand
GGGGGCGTGGAGGGGCACAGCCGCCAGCTCTGTTATGAGTATGGTAACTATGAGCTCTGCGGGTTCAAGGTCCCCCAGCTGTCTTTTGCCCGTAACTCTGACTCCCAGAATGAGGGCTATATATAGGATGACTGTTCTTATGAATGATATAAGCATTTTTGCCTCTTTAATTTTTTATGTTAGGCATATTTTACGGAAAAATCCTCGATTTATACTATTCTTCGGATAGGGACTTGATTTTTGGCGGCAAATGATATATAATAAAAGAAAACGGATATACGGAGAACAGTTATGAGAAAAATAAGAATTATTGCTATGGCCCTTATTATTGCCCTTGCCACCGCCCTTTGCCTTGCGGGTTGCGGAGCAAAGCCCACAAACCTTACCGGTGACCTTAAGGATATAGTGGCCGACGTTACCTCACAGTTTGATTTTGAAGGCGTGGAGTTTATATATTCGGATGACGAGCTTGCGGAGGATATCCTTTATTTCTCCTACGGATTTGACGATATATCCCTTTTTGAGGACTACGTTCTTTGTCAGCGTACCTCGGGCAGAGCCGCATCCTTTATAATTATCCGCTTCAAGGAAGGTGCTGATGCCGAGTCTATAAAGGAGACTCTTCAGTCTAACTACGTTGAAGCTATGTATTCCCTTTTTGAGCTTTATATCCCCGAAGAGTACGATATAGCTCTGGGCGCTACTTATAAAACGTACGATAACGCCTTGGTTCTTGCCGTTTACGATACCGAGGGTAACGAGGATATCTTTGCGGTTGTGGATAAGTACGCGGGTTAAATTTCCCCTCTTGACAATTTGAGATGTATAGTGTAAAATGATATACGTGAAAGGTGGTGACAATCATAGGAATATTCGGTTCTATAAAGAAAAACAAGCCGAAAGCAGTCGTATTTGTGGACTACGAGCATTGGTATATCTCCCTCTACCGTATGTATCAGATACATCCAAACCTTAAGGGGTGGATGGCTGACCTTAAGGAGAGGTACGACGTTCTTGACGTAACGTTCTTTGCGGATTTTTCAAATCAGCATCTTGCAAATGAGATACCCAGAATCAGAGAGATAACGAACAATATTATTTTTACCGCACCCACCGGAACCGGCGCTCATAAAAAGGATTTTACCGATTTTATAATGCTTGATTATCTGTATCAGCGGGCAATGTCCGCCAAGGATATAGACACTTTTATAATTTTCTCAGGTGACGGCCATTTCAGCTCCGTCGTAAACTTCTTGAAAAACACCCTCGACAAAGAGGTCGGTATCTACGGTGTAAAGGACGCATTGAGCAATCAGCTCCGTAACATAGCGTCATGGGTCAACACAGTCCCTTCCGAGGACGACATATACAAGCCCTACTATCAGGCGATATTTGAACTTCTCTCCCGCAAAGAGGCCTTTAAGCTCTCCGCCCAAGAGGTGGTAAATCAGAGCGTGGCCAAGACCAAGCTGAGCAAGGAAATTGCTCACAATGCCGTTGACAGACTTATTTCAAACGGCTATATACAGCTTAAAAAAGTTCACACAGACAGGAGCAAGATAAAGGTGTTTACCGCCCTTTTTGCTGCCTGGGATAAGGTAAAGGCCGACGGCCTCTACACTCCCCCTGCCACACAGGATGACGAGGTTACCCGTCTCCGCCGAATGCTTAAGGCGAAATAATTTTCAGAGGATGTCCGAAAGGGCGTCCTCTTTTTCTTCCTTTAAGTGGTACAAGAGTGACAAAATGCGGAAATCTTGCTGTGGTGCTTGACAAATGGAGCGCGTTATAGTACAATATAATAGTATAGGTAGGCATCCGTGCCTTTTTAATTACGTAAAATAATTTTGAGATAATCCACAACACCGAAAGGGGTAGAAAAATGAAGTACAAAATCGGTTTTATCGGCGCAGGCCATATGGCTCAGGCTCTTATCTCCGCCATCGCTAACGAGGGCGTTGCTGACAAAAGTCAGATGTATCTTTACGATATAGACAATCTTAAGAGAGATAAGCTGAGAGCAGAGGGCTACAATATGGTCAAGAGCGAACTTGAGGTCGTTAAGTCCGCTGACATCGTTTTCCTCACCGTACGCCCCCACGACCTAAAGAAGGTTCTTGAACGCATCGCTCCCGCCGTTTCCATAAATAACGTGCTGGTAAGCGTTGCCGCAGGCATCTCCATTTCCTTTATTAAGAAGACTGTGGGTAAGGAATGCAAGGTAGTAAGAGCTATGCCCAACACTCCTGCAAAGTACGGCAAGGGCGCTACTGCAATTTCTTATGCTATGCCCATTACTTACGCTGAGCTTAACGCTGTAAAGGATATCTTTGCCGCCGCTGGTCTTGTTGAGGTTCTTCCCGAAGATAAGATGAACGAAGTTATCTCCGTAAGCGGTTCTTCTCCCGCATACGTTTATATGCTCATAAAGGCTATGATAAACGGAGCCGTTGCTCAGGGTATAGAGCCTGAGATCGCTCGCCGTCTGGTTATGGAAACCATTATCGGCGCTACCGAAACCGTTGTCAGAGTAGGTGACGAAAACATCGATCAGCTTCTCAAAGAGATCTGCACCCCCAACGGTACCACCGAAAGAGCCGTTGATTACCTTGAAAAGAAGTATTTCGAGCAGATAATCGGCGATGCTATGCTGGCTTGCACCAAGCGTGCCGCTCAGATAGAAAAGGAAATCGGCGAAGAACAGGAATGATTTTAGGCAGTATTTCGGCAAATGAGTCCGAAATGTGACAAACAGCCCTTTGATGGCTGTTGCTTCTGGTGGCTTAGGGTATGGTAAAGTCCTAAAAAGGGGACTTCATTGTGAATATTGTACAATTTAACTAAAGCAAAAAAAGTTTTTTTGTGTATAAGTTACCCTATGCAAAAACGAAAAATTGTGATATTATATTAATGTGAAATTATTGCTTACGAGTAATACTAAATACATTTATGAAAAATTAAATGGAGGTTTTTCATCGTGGCCGGATTAGTTTTAAAACATATCGGTAAAATTTATCAGGGCGGCGTTCGTGCCGTTACAGACTTCAACCTCAAGATAAAGGACAAGGAATTCATAATCCTCGTTGGTCCTTCCGGATGCGGCAAGTCCACTACCTTGAGAATGATAGCAGGTCTTGAAGAAATTTCCGAAGGTGAGCTTTACATAGACGACAGACTCGTTAACGATATCGCTCCCAAGGAAAGAGATATTGCGATGGTTTTCCAGAACTACGCTCTTTATCCTCACATGACCGTTTATGAAAACATGGCTTTCGGACTTAAGCTCCGTAAAGTTTCCAAGGAAGAAATCAAGAGACGTGTTGACGAAGCAGCTCGTATTCTTGACATCTCCCACCTTCTCGACAGAAGACCCAAGGCTTTGTCCGGTGGTCAGCGTCAGCGTGTTGCTCTCGGCCGTGCAATCGTTCGTGAGCCTAAGGTATTCCTTCTTGACGAACCTCTGTCCAACCTCGACGCTAAGCTCCGTGCACAGATGAGAACCGAGCTTTCTAAGCTCCACCTCAGACTTGGCACCACCTTCATTTACGTTACCCACGACCAGACCGAGGCTATGACCATGGCTGACAGAATCGTAGTTATGAAGGACGGCTTTATTCAGCAGTGCGATACTCCTCAGGTTCTTTATGATGATCCTTGCAACCTCTTCGTTGCTGGCTTTATCGGTTCTCCCCAGATGAACTTCGTTGAAGCTAAGATCACCAAGAGAGGCGACGACGTATTTGTAAACTTTGCAGACTTCGCTCTTAAGCTTCCCAAGGAAAAGGTTCTTACCGAAAACTACGATAAGCTCATGTCCTACGGCGGCAAGCAGGTAATTATGGGTATCCGTCCCGAGGCTATCTACGACGAAGAGATCAACCTCGAAAAGTATAACGAATCCATCATCACCGTTAACGTAGAAGTTGTTGAACTTATGGGTGCTGAAACCTTCCTTTACCTCGACGTTAAGGATAACAAGTTCACTGCAAGAGTTTCCCCCTATTCGAAGGCTAAGCCCGGCGACGTTATCAAGGTTGCTCTTGACATGTCCAAGGTTCACCTCTTCGATATCGACACCGAAGAAACCATTATCAACTAATATTTTTTCGGTGATTCCTTTAGTATTCCGGGTTTTTCAAATGACATTTATTTATTTTGAAAACTGATACAGAGCCCCTCGACCCTTGAGAAAGGGTCGAGCGGGCTTTTTTACTTTCTTATACCGACTATAAGGGCGAAAGAGGCACCGCATGAACCATACCGAAAACAGCCTTTCTTCATATGAAGACCTGATTCCCGAATTTATGCCCGTCATAAAGGGAATCTCTGCATCCTTTCCCGAAAGATATTGGGAGGATCTGGTTCAGGAAGGTCTTATTGGTCTCTTTAACGCCGTAAACAGTTATTCTGAAGAAACGGGCGTGCCATTCAGGGCTTACGCCAATATCTGTATCAGAAACTCTATTTATTCGGCTTGCCGTAAAATCAAGGACGATACCCTCACAGAGAGCCTTGACGATAAAACCCTTCCCGAAGCGGGGGATATGGCCAGCTCCATTATAGAGAAAAACGATACCGCCGATTTTTTTGCAAAGCTAAAGGATGAGCTTTCTTCTCTTGAAGCGAAGATTCTCACAGAATATCTTCGCGACAAGACTTATGCCGAGATATCGGCATCTCTCGGTGTTACCTCAAAGACCATAGACAATTCTTTGACTCGCATAAAAGGAAAAATAAAAAAGTTGTATAAATAAACTTTATACAGCAAATATGCCCAGTAACAACAAAATTGAAATCAGTCTCTAATAAATCTTTTCAGCTCCCCCAGTTTGAACGTTTGCTTGCTCTTTTTTGCACGGTGAAGGTGCGGAAACACACACAAATCAGGGTCGATAGCCATTTAAAGATGTTTTACAGTGTTTTTCAATCGGATCGGTGTAACTCCGGTCCTGGGCGATCTTTAAATGTCGATGAACGTCGGCTAATTATTCCAAAGCGAGGTATCTCAGAATGTATCAGGACAAAGAATTAGTCTGCAAAGACTGTGGCAACACCTTTATCTTCACCGCAGGAGAACAGGAATTCTACGCAGAAAAGGGCTTCCAGAACGAGCCCAAGTGCTGCAAAGAATGCAGAACTGCCAGAAAGGCAAACGCAAGAGGCAACAGAGAACTCTTTGTTGGCCAGTGCGCAAGCTGTGGCAAGGAAGCTAAAGTTCCTTTCCAGCCCAAGGATGACAGACCCATTTACTGCAGCGAATGCTATGCAAAAATGAAGGAAGCTGAATAATCCTTATTTTTTAACTTTGACCGTGCAACTTAACAAGGGATGCCGCTATGCGACATCCCTTGCGTTTTAGATAAATATTTTTTATAGGAAATAAAATTATGGATATGACCTCTAAAAAAGTAATATGCGTTCCCGACAGCTTTAAAGGCAGTATGTCATCCCCAAAGGCCTGCCATGCTATGGCAAGGGGTCTGGTTAAAGCGGGAATAAAGGGTGAAAATATAATCCTTATCCCCATTGCCGATGGCGGAGAAGGAACGGTAGAGGTCTTTCTCGCCGCAACCCAAGGCGGCGAGATGTGTGACGTGGACGTCACCGGCTCTTTCGGCGAGAAAAAGAGGGGCTTCTTTGGTTGGTTTGAAGAAAAGAAGGTTGCTGTTATAGAAATGGCTTCCGCAACGGGTCTTTCGGAGAGAAAGGATGCCTGCAAAGCCACCTCCTTCGGCACAGGACAGATTATAAAGGCCGCTCTTGATAAGGGTGCCTCGTCTATAATAATGGGTATCGGAGGAACCTCTTCCACCGATTGCGGCATAGGTGCCGCGGCTGCTTTAGGCGGCAGATTCCTTGACAGAGATGGAAATATGGTGTCTCTTTGCGGCGAAGGTCTTATAAATATTGATTGTATTGACCTATCGGGGCTTGATTCAAGGCTTAAGGACTGTTCGTTTACCGTTCTTTGTGACGTTATAAATCCTCTTTACGGAGAGAATGGTGCAGCATACGTTTACGCTCCCCAAAAGGGAGCAAGTACAGAGGACGTGGAGTTTCTTGACAGCGGACTCCGTAACTTTGCAGAGGTGGTAAAAAAAATCTTTGGTTGTGACTTATCCACCATTCCCGGCGGTGGTGCTGCAGGTGGTATGGGGGCGGGTTC
>JAZRLW010000029.1:0-11046 GCA_045647025.1 Eubacteriales bacterium | reverse complement strand
TTGGTGGGCTTTCCTCTTCTGCTGCAGTAATGCTTGCCTTTCTTTCTGCATTGTGTGCCGTAAACGGAATAACCCTCACCGAGCACGAAATGATAATGACGGCCATGACCGCCGAAAATAAATACGTGGGAGTTTCCTGCGGAAAACTTGACCCCAGTAGCGAGGTTCTTGCAAAAAAAGATAACCTTTTGGCTTTTGATCCCAAGGACGATTCTTTTGAATTATTTCCCGCTTCACCCTCAATGAAGCCCTATAAAATTGCTATATTCTTTTCCGGTATAGAGCGTAACCTTGCGGGTACAAAGTTTAATATGAGAGTTGATGAATGCCGCTCGGCAGCCTACGCGCTCAAGGCTTATGCGGGAATTGAGTACGGAAAGTTTGAACAATCCTATCTCCGTGATATACCCTACGAAGTCTATGCAGAACATTCACACCGCTTGCCTGATAGTTGGAAGAGGCGAGCCGATCACTTCTTTGCCGAATGTGCAAGGGTTGAAAAGGCTATTGATGCGTGGAAAAACGGGGATATAGAAACCTTTGGTAGAATGTCCTTTGAAAGTGGGGCATCTTCTATCAGCAATTATGAAACAGGCTCTCCCGAGCTTAAAACCCTTTATGAGATCCTTACTCGTACCGAGGGTGTTTACGGTGGCAGGTTTTCGGGCGCAGGTTTTAAAGGGTGTTGTATGGCTCTTATTGACCCCTCATTGGAGGAATCGATCGTCAACAAAGTGTCTGCCGAATATCTTAAAGAGTATCCTCTTCTTGAAGGTAGATATTCTCATCACCTGTGCTTGAGTGCATCGGGAGTAGGACAGAGGTAAGGAAGAACCATGAAGTGTCTTATACTTGCGGCGGGCTATGCTACCCGTCTTTATCCTTTAACTGAAAACTTCCCCAAGCCATTGCTTAAGGTTGGCGAGAAGACCATTCTTGATTGGTTGATTGACGACGTTGATACTCTGGGGCTTGTGGACGAATATATAGTGGTGTCGAATCACCGTTATGCGGAGCATTTTGATTCTTGGGCAAAGGGTAAAAAACAAAAAATAACCGTCCTTGACGACGGAACACTTTCAAACGAAACCCGTCTTGGAGCGGTAAGGGATATAGAATTTGCCGTTAAAACCCTTGGAATTGAAGATGACTTATTGGTTTTGGCGGGAGATAACGTTCTTGATTTTAGCCTCACGTCTTTTATCTCTTATTCTGTAAAAAAGAATACCTCCTGCATAATGAGATACTACGAGTCTGTATATGAAAAGCTTATTAAATGTGGCGTTGTGGAGATAGACGGAGAAGACAGAGTTCTTTCTATGACCGAAAAATCCCTGACTCCCGCTACAAATTGGTGCTGTCCTCCTTTTTATTTTTATACAAAGGCTGATCTTTCTTTCATAGAACGCGGAATAGCGGAGGGCTGCGGGACAGATGCGCCTGGTAGCTATGCGGCCTGGTTGTGTACTCAAACCAAGGTTCACGCTATGGAAATGCCCGGAAAACGGTACGATATAGGTAATCTTGAAAGCTATGAAAAGGTAAAGAAGGAGTACAAGGGAATAATATGTTAGATATTAACGTTTTTCTTTCGGATGCCACAGTTCTCGTTACGGGTGCAGCAGGCTTTATTGGCTCCAATCTTGTGCTGCGGCTTATGAAAGAGCTACCCAATGCCCATATTATTGGCATTGATGACCTTAACGATTATTACGATGTTTCAATAAAGGATCACCGGCTTTCTCTTATAGAAAAAGAAGCGGCCATGGGTAAAAAATGGACCTTTATCAAGGGAAGTATTTCCGATATGGAGTTGCTTGAAGGGGTATTTGCAACTCACCGTCCAAAGGTTGTTGTGAACCTTGCCGCCCAGGCAGGAGTAAGGTATTCTATTACTAACCCCGATGCCTATATAAGATCCAATATGATAGGCTTTTACAATATTCTTGAGTGTTGCCGTAGGTATCCCGTAGAGCATTTGGTATACGCGTCAAGCTCTTCCGTATACGGCTCAAATGCAAAGATTCCTTATTCCACCGAGGATAAAACGGATTCTCCCGTAAGCCTTTATGCGGCAACAAAAAAGTCTAACGAGCTGTTTGCTCATTCTTACTCCAAGCTTTACGATATTCCCGCTACTGGATTACGATTCTTTACAGTATATGGCCCTGCGGGACGCCCCGATATGGCGTATTTTGGATTTACGGACAAGCTAATAAAGGGCGAAAAAATAAAAATATTCAATTACGGTAACTGTAAAAGAGATTTTACTTATATAGACGATATCGTTGAGGGCATATACAGAGTTATGCTTCGCGCCCCCGAAAAGAAGAGGGGAGAGGACGGGCTTCCTGTGCCTCCTTGTCGTGTTTATAATATCGGTAACAGTAGTCCCGAAAATCTTCTGGATTTCGTTGATATCCTTTGTCGAGAGCTGGTTTTGGCAGGGGTATTGCCCGAGGATTATGATTTCGAAGGTCATAAAGAGCTTGTTCCCATGCAGGCGGGAGACGTCCCCGTGACCTATGCGGATACCTCTGCTCTGGAAAAAGATATGGGATTCCGTCCTTCTACGCCATTGTGCGAAGGCCTTAAACGGTTTGTGCAGTGGTACAAAGAGTTTTATAAATAAAGTGTGAATTTATCCTGTTTTTACTGCTTTTATGCGGTAATTTGGAGGTTATATGAAATCAAATAAGCCATTACTCGGTAAGTTCAGGAAGGTGCTTCTCGTCCTTTTTGATATAGCCTGCTTTTTTCTTATAGCGTTGCTTTATTATTTTGCATCTGATGTTTTTAGACCAAGGCTGGTTTATGATGCATCTATATATTGGAGCAATTCGGCCATTCTCGCCGGATGTATGTTTCTATATAGATTTATATTCGGAACCTATATCAGTGTATGGAGATATACCAATACGGCGACTTATTTTAAGACTGTAATTGCAGATGCTTTGGGTGGATTGACAGCCGTGATTATTGCTCGCTGTACGGGGTTATATTCGGGCTTCTGGCATTTTCTTACCGTAGCATCTCTGACGGCTCTTATGACCCTTTGCTCTCGCTTTGCGTACAGACTGCTATATAAGCGCAGTAATGTTGCGGGAGAATCGGATATTCCTAAAATAAACGTAGCCATAGTAGGTGCTGGACAGGTAGGAGCCATGCTTGCCGAAGAACTTGCTTGTAACCCAAAATCCATATATAAGCCTGTGTTTTTTATTGATAAGGATGCAGCAAAAATAGGCAGTAAGGTTGCGGGGCTTCGCGTATATGACGAGGATAAAAAGATACATGACCGTTTGCTCGACTACTCAGTACGGGAAATATTTATTGCTATCTCGAATATTGATAGTGAGGAAACCGAAAGACTTTTGGCATTTTACGGGAAATGCTCCTGTAAAATAAAGATTTACGGAATTCCCGTAAAAGAGCACGGAAAACATAAATCGGAAAAGAAGAGAGCTATAAGAGAAATTCAGATAGAAGACCTTCTTTTCAGAAACCCTCTTAATGTTAACGATAGTTCAATCTCTAATTATTATGGGGGAAAAACAGTATTAGTGACGGGTGGTGGCGGCTCCATAGGAAGTGAACTCTGCCGTCAGATAGCCGCTTGTTCACCTAAGAAACTTATTATTCTTGATATTTACGAAAATAACGCTTACGATATTCAGCAGGAGCTTGTCCGTAAGTATGGCGGCGATCTTGATCTTTCTGTAGAGATTGCATCTGTCAGAGACAGAGAGCGCCTTGAATGTATATTTGCTTTCTATAAGCCTCAAATAGTATTTCACGCCGCGGCCCATAAACACGTTCCTCTTATGGAGCATAGCGGAAGAGAAGCTATCAAGAATAATATATTGGGTACTTATAATACCGCCGATATGGCTGAAAAGTACGGGGTGGAGAAGTTTATTCTCATTTCTACTGATAAAGCCGTTAATCCCACCAATATTATGGGTGCTTCAAAGCGTATGTGCGAAATGGTTGTTCAGTGCAGAACCGATAGCAATACCAGCTTTGCGGCGGTACGTTTCGGCAACGTTCTCGGCTCAAACGGCTCCGTAATACCTCTTTTCAGACGTCAGATAGAGGCAGGTGGCCCCGTTACCATAACCGATAAGCGTATTATACGTTATTTTATGACTATTCCCGAGGCAAGCCAGTTGGTTATGCAGGCTGGCGCTATGGCCAAAAGAGGCGAGCTCTTTGTACTCGATATGGGAAAACCCGTAAAGATATACGACCTAGCCGTAAATCTCATTCGTCTTTCTGGATACGAGCCGGGCAGAGATATAAAAATTGAAGAAATCGGTCTCCGTCCTGGAGAAAAGCTTTACGAGGAACTTCTCATAAAAACCGAGACTCTTGATAAGACCGACAATAATATGATATTCATTGAAAAGGATACCCCTCTTTCCCGTGAAGAGATTGATCAAAAGCTTGAATATCTTCGCAACGCCATGGAAGAGTCCAAAGATTGTATTGGCTCCGATAGGGTAAGAGAAGCTATGATGCAGGTGGTTCCTACCTTCGTTTCTCCTGAATCGGTAAATGCATAGGCTGAAAAGTCAAGTGAAATGAAAAAAGCATAAAAAAGAGCTCCCGGACGGGAGCCCTTAGGTAGGTCAGTAATCTATATAGTAATCTTCGTATTCTTGGCTGTCATAGTCGGTAATATCGGTAATGTCCGACGGATCGGTAACTGCGGTGACATTGTCTTCTTCGTATTGCGGACGGCAGTTTCCTGTAACATAATCCATGGCGATTTTGGCGACGATGACGTTTTCTGTGGTATCGAACTTAATATCTACCTTTGATGCCGAAAGAATTGGTTCCATAAGCTGTATGAGGGGAGGATTAGGCTTTTTGCCCTCATTTGTCCTTCTCATTCTGCTATGTCCTTTGGGATTTGTTCCTCTCTTGAAGAGAACGATGTTTATCCTTCCGTTGCAGAAGTCTACATCAGCGGTTATCGGTGAGGGATCATTTGTCTGTGACAGCATAAAATATATGATCTGCTCAAACATTATCCGATATAATTCAAATACGCCCTTTACGTAAAGGGTATCTGCTTTCATGGTTGCCGTTTTGCTAAGTTCTATAAGGAATGCGTTCTTACTTACCAGTGTAAGCAGAGATAACAGGGTAAATACAGTTTTCTCTTCTTTTATTAAAAAGTAGTTTTGAGTGATAAAGTCCACGTAATCTCTGCGGTGGTTGTACAGCTTAAGAGTGTTTCTGTACATTCTTCTCAAAGCTTTACGGGTTTCTTTATCGGTACATTCTTCCAAAGTAGAGTCCAAAGCTTCCAGAAGCTTTTCGAAGCTGTCCTCGTCATCAATATACTCCAGTGGAACAAAGGGGATAGCGGGTAGTTCCGTTGCAGTGACGGTATTTCCAAGAAAGGCAGCAACTTCGTTATTTCTGATAATGGGCGTTATTCTCAAGTATGTAAAAATATCCTGTTGTCTGAATGGAATAAAGGCGGTTTGTCGTTTTTCTCTGGCTTTATCAAGGTCGTCTTTCCATCCCCTATATAGATGGTCGGTAACATTCGTTCCGTCCAGCAGACATCCCAAAGATACGTTTGCCGCTAAATTTGAGTAAACTATATCGTCGCCGTCGGGTGATAATATGATTACTCCGTAAGGAGCTACTTCGTATTTGGACTTAAGATATTCTTTTGAGAGAGTGTTTTGGGTTTCCATGATTAAGCCTATCCGATTTGATATTTTTTTATACTGTAATTTAAGTATATAGGATTATTTTGAATAAATCAAGCCATTTTGGCATTTGTAAAAGCAAAAACATAGAATAAACTGTAAAATAATGATATTAATGAGGTAAATATGTATAAAATATCTCAACTGTTTGACCTTTCCCACTCTTTGATGGGTGAGTACATTTCTTCCTTTGAATATCCTTGGGAAGCTTTAGCGGGATTGAAGAACGCTATTGTTACCATAGGTCGTACCCTTGGCGATGAATATACCGAGGTAAGCCCCGAGGTATGGGTTCATAAGGATGCTAAGGTATATCCTTCCGCTTATATTGGCGGTCCTTGCATTATTGGTGCAGGAACTGAAGTCCGCCATTGCGCATTCATAAGAGGAAGTGCTGTTGTCGGAGAAAAATGCGTTATAGGAAATTCCGTAGAGATAAAAAACGCGGTAATTTTTGATAATACAGAGGTTCCTCATTACAATTACGTCGGTGACAGTATTTTGGGATATAAATCTCACCTTGGTGCAGGAAGTATAACTTCCAATATTAAATCTGACAGGAAAAATATAGTTATACATGATTTTGACTGCAAAATTGAAACGGGTCTGCGAAAAATAGGCGCTATGCTGGGAGATTTTGTAGAGGTAGGTAGCAATACCGTCCTTAATCCGGGAACTGTAATCGGCCGTAATACCACCGTGTATCCCCTTTGCTCTGTAAGGGGCGTAATTTCCGCCGACAGCATATATAAGAAAGACGGCGTTATTGTTGATAAGGTAAGGAGATAAGATTATGGGTAAGTATTTTGGTACAGACGGCTTCAGAGGCGAAGCCAATATCGATTTGACAGCCGACCATGCATTCAGCGTTGGCCGTTTTCTTGGTTGGTATTATGGTGAAATAAAAAGAAGAAAGGGAGACGATACTCCTCCCCGCGTGGTAATAGGTAAGGACACCAGAAGATCAAGCTATATGATAGAATACAGTTTGGTTGGCGGATTGGTTGCTTCAGGCGCAGATGCGTATCTTCTCCACGTTACCACCACGCCCTCCGTTGCATACGTTACAAAAATAGATGAGTTTGACTGCGGTATAATGATTTCCGCAAGTCACAATCCTTTTTATGATAACGGAATAAAGCTTATAAACGGCGACGGCGAAAAGATGACCGATGACATTATAACCCTTATAGAAGATTATCTTGACGGTAAGCTTGAAGTATTCGGGGAAAAAATGCCTGTTCTTCCTTACGCAAAAGGGGAGAAGATAGGCTGTACGGTGGATTACATTGCGGGCAGAAACCGATATATCGGTTACCTTATATCCCTTGGTATGTTTTCTTTTAGGGGCATAAATATAGGCCTTGACTGTGCAAACGGTAGCTCTTGGACAATAGCAAAGGCTGTTTTTGATGCCCTGGGTGCCAAGACTCACGTTATAAATGCCGAGCCTAACGGCCTTAACATTAATACCGAGGCCGGTTCTACCCATATAGAGGTGTTGCAGAAATACGTTGTTGAGAATGGGCTTGACGTTGGCTTTGCCTACGACGGAGATGCGGACCGTTGCATTTGCGTTGACCATAAAGGTAACGTAGTAAACGGTGACCATATTCTTTATATATGCGGTAAGTATTTAAGAGAAAAGGGATGGCTTAATAATAATACTGTGGTGACCACTGTGATGTCGAATTTTGGCCTTTATAAGGCCTTTGACGAGATGGGTATAAACTATACTCAGACGTCGGTTGGCGATAAATATGTGTATGAATATATGATGAAAAACAACTGCCGTTTAGGCGGTGAGCAGTCAGGCCATATTATATTCTCAAAGTATGCAACCATGGGCGACGGTATTCTTACCAGTCTTAAGATAATGGAGGTAATGCTTGAAAAGAAAAAGTCTCTTTATGAGCTTGCTTCCGAATTGGTATTGTATCCCCAGTGCCTTATAAACGTAAGGGTTACGGATAAGAAGGCCGCCCTTTCCGATCAAAGAGTTATTGATGCTGTTGAAGAGGTCAAGTCTCTTTTAGGAGATTCCGGACGAATCCTCATCAGAGAATCGGGAACCGAGCCTGTAATAAGGGTAATGGTTGAATGCGGGGATGCAGACCTTTGTCAATCTTCAGCCGAAAAAGTAAGTAATATAATAAGAAATCTTTAAAATATATAGGAATTTGCAAGACAAGGAAGTGTAAGATATGATTGAAAACGTAGCTATGACCATAGGAAGGGTTAAAAATATAGCCCTTATTGCCCACGATAATATGAAGGATGAGATGATCCGCTGGTGCAAGGAGAATGTTGATATACTCAATAAGCATTTTCTTTGCGGTACGGGAACTACTGCAAAAATGGTTTCCGACAGAACGGGTCTTCCTGTAAAGGGCTTTAACAGCGGTCCTTTGGGCGGTGATCAGCAAATAGGTGCGAGAATAGTTGATGGGAAAATAGATATGGTAATCTTCTTTTCCGACCCTCTTACAGCCCAGCCTCACGACCCTGACGTTAAGGCTTTGCTCCGTATAGCCCAGGTGTTTGATATTCCCATTGCAAATAACCGCGCTACGGCGGATTTTCTCATTACCTCGGAGTATATGACCAAGGAATACGTTCACGGTGTTACCGACTTTAAAAAGGTAGTTGACGAGAGAAGTAAGACCTTGGACGTTGAGTAAGATTCAGATACATATTTTATTTAAAATGAAGAAAAGGTTGCCACGTTTGTGGCAACCTTTTCCGTTTATATCATATATCTTTAGTTCTTTTTACGTGCAACGTAGGAAGTGTGGAGAATATGATGTGCGGTGTGGCTTCCGGGCTTTTCAAGGAAGTCTGCGTAGAGCTTCTTAACGATGGGATTCTCATGAGACTTTCTGATAGCGCAAGCAGCATCTTCATCGTAGAGAGCCTTTGCTCTGAGACCTGCGATGTCAACGGTAGCTCTGGTGTATGCGTCGTGGATAGGCTGACCGCCACCGTTTACGCAACCGCCGGGACAACCCATAACTTCAACGAAGTGATAGAAGGATTCGCCGGACTTGATGCTTTCGAGGAGCTTGCCTGCATTTGCGGTACCGGAGCAAACTGCAACCTTAACGTCAATGCCTGCAACCTTGAAGGTAGCTTCCTTAATGCCTTCGAAACCTCTGACTTCGGTGAAGTCGATGTTTTCAAGAGGCTTGTTTTCAAGAACTTCAACAACGGTTCTGAGAGCAGCTTCCATAACGCCGCCGGTAGCACCGAAGATGTGAGCAGCACCGGTAGCTTCGCCGAATATATCGTCGAACTTGCTGTCGGGAAGGTTAGCGTAGTCGAGACCAGCTTCCTTGAACATTCTTGCACACTCTCTGGTGGTGAGAGCTGCGTCGATGTCGTAAAGACCGTCGGTCATGTAACCTTCTCTTGCACGTTCGAATTTCTTTGCGGTACAAGGCATTATGCTGACAACGAATATATCCTTGGGATCAATACCCTTAACCTTTGCATAGTAGGACTTAACGAGAGCGCCGTACATACCCTGGGGAGATTTGCAGGAAGAAAGGTTGGGGATGAATTCGGGATAGTAGTGTTCACAGTACTTGATCCAACCGGGGGAGCAAGAGGTGATGAGGGGAAGAGCGCCGTTGTTCTGGAGTCTGTCGATAAACTCGGTGCCTTCTTCCATAATGGTAACGTCTGCTGCAACGTCGACGTCGGTAACGCAGTCGTAACCGAGCATTCTGAGCGCAGTAACGAGCTTACCTTCGGTATTTGTGCCGATGGGCATACCGAATTCTTCGCCTATCTGAGCTCTTACGGAAGGAGCGGGAGCAACAACAACGTGCTTGGAAGGATCTGCAATAGCCTCCCAAACGAGCTTTGTGTCGTCCTTTTCGGTGAGAGCGCCAACAGGGCAAGCAACGATACACTGGCCACAACCGATACAGGAAGCATCAGCGAGGTTCATATCGAATGCACAACCGATGTTGGTCTTGATACCTCTTTCGTTAGCACCGATAACGCCTGCACCCTGATTGTGCTGACATACTGCTACGCAGCGACGGCAGAGGATACATTTGTTATTATCTCTAACGAGGTAATCGGTGGAAACGTCCTTTTGATATACGGGAGTTTCGCCTGCGAAAGCGTTTGCATCTTCAATGCCGTATTCAAGAGCGAGAGCCTGGAGCTCACAGTTCTGGCTACGAACGCAGGAGAGGCACTTCTTTTCGTGGCAGGAGAGAAGGAGTTCGAGGGTAGTCTTTCTGGATTTTCTTACGGCAGGGGTATTGGTAAATACTTCCATGCCGTTGCTTACGGGGTATACACAGGAAGCAACGAGGCTTCTTGCGCCCTTTACTTCAACAACGCAGATACGGCAAGCGCCGATGGCGTTGATTTCTTTAAGATAACAAAGGGTGGGGATCTTTATTCCTACGGATCTTGCGGCTTCGAGAATGGTCGTACCGGCAGGTACGGTAACGTCAAGTCCGTTTATTTTAAGTGTTACGTCAGCCATTACTTCATCCTCCTTATTTCTTTACGATAGCCTTGAATGCACAGTTATCTATGCAGGCGCCGCACTTAATACACTTGGTCTGGTCAATAACGTGAAGTTCTTTAACCTTACCGGTGATGGCGTTAACGGGACAGTTTCTTGCACACTTGGTACAACCCTTACAGGTATCAAGTATTTCGAACTTAACGAGCTTCTTGCAAACGCCTGCGGGACAGGTCTTGTCCACAACGTGAGCAATGTACTCATCCTTGAAGTACTTGAGGGTGGAAAGTACAGGGTTGGGAGCAGTCTGGCCAAGACCGCAAAGAGCATTTTCCTTAATGTAGTAGCAGAGCTCTTCCATTCTGTCAATGTCTTCGAGGGTGCCACGACCTTCGGTTATCTTGGTGAGGAGTTCGAGAAGTCTCTTGGTACCTACACGGCAGGGAGTACATTTACCGCAGGATTCGTCAACTGTAAATTCAAGGAAGAACTTAGCAATGTCAACCATACAGTTATCTTCGTCCATAACGATAAGACCGCCGGAGCCCATCATGGAGCCGATAGCGAGAAGGTTATCGTAGTCGATGGGGGTATCAAGATGCTGAGCAGGGATACAACCGCCGGAAGGACCACCGGTCTGAGCTGCCTTGAATTTCTTGCCGTTGGGGATACCGCCGCCGATGTCTTCGATGATTTCACGGAGAGTTGTACCCATGGGAACTTCAACGAGACCGGTATTTACGATCTTGCCGCCGAGAGCGAATACTTTAGTACCCTTGCACTTTTCGGTACCCATAGAGCAGAACCAGTCAGCACCCTTGAGGATGATCT
>JAZRLW010000028.1:0-2545 GCA_045647025.1 Eubacteriales bacterium | reverse complement strand
GAACGACATGGCTACGATCCGACTTGTATCGACCTTCCCATGGCAAATATGCTTCTCACACCCCATCCTGCCGAGTTTGGCCGACTTGTTGATAAGAGAGCCAAGGAGGTTGAGGACGACAGATTCAGACTTGCAAGAGATTACGCTACCAGAAAGGGTTGCGTTCTTCTCCTTAAAGGCAGATACACCATCATAGCCCTTCCCGACGGCCGTATGTTCGTAAATACCACAGGTAACACCGGCCTTTCGAAGGGTGGAAGCGGTGACGTTTTGGCAGGATATGCTGGCGGTCTTCTTGCCCAGGGCTATACCCTGGTTGAAGCTGCAATTATTTCCGCATATCTCCACGGTAAAGCCGCCGATATGCTGGTTCGCGACGGCAGGGAAGAGGCTGAGATTCTCCCCTCCGATATACTTGATTATATAGGAAGGAAGGGCTACCTCCTTGGAACTTTATAAAAACAGAGCTTGGGTTGAGATAAGCATTTCAGCCCTTCTCCATAACCTTGAACAGATAAAAAAGGTCACCACCCCCGGCTGTAAGATAGTCTACGTTATCAAGGCAGACGCTTACGGCTGTGGCGCAAAAAAGGTCTGCGGCCTTGTGGAAGACAAGATAGATATGTTTGCCGTGGCTACTGCCAACGAGGCTCTTGAGCTCCGTGACTGTGGAATGACAAAGCCCATCCTTATCCTCGGCCCCTCACCGCTGCCCATGATACCCACCCTGGCAGATAGAGGTATTACCCAGTCCATATTCTCCGTTGAGTACGCTCTTCAGGTAAAAGAGGCTCTGGGCGGCAGAAAAATGAAGGCTCACATAATGATAGATTCGGGTATGAGCCGTCTTGGTTTCTATTGCCATAAGCTTATTGACTGTGATAAGACCGTAGAAGACCTGCTTACCATGTACGAGCAGACCTGTGATTGTCTTGAATACGAGGGCATATACTCCCATTTTGCGGTGTCCGACAGTCAGAAGGACTCCGACGTAGCCTTTACGGAGGGACAGTTCGTTAACTTTATGTACCTTACTGAAAGGCTCAAGGAGGTATTCCCCGTACCCCTTCTCCGTCATTGTTGCAATTCCGCTTCCGTGGTCAACAGCCCCGAAAAGCACCTTGATATGATTCGTCCCGGCATTATCCTTTACGGTTGTATGCCCTCGGGTCTTACAAATGAAATAGACATTCGCCCTGTGGCTTCTATTAAGGCTTGCATCTCCCAGCTTCGCACCCTGAGAGACGGCGATACGGTAAGCTACGGCAGAAACTACACCGCCAAGGGCACCCGCGTAACCGCTACCATTCCCATAGGCTATGCCGACGGATTTCCCCGTAACCTTACGGGAAAATTTGACGTTATCGTCAACGGCAAGCTTGCCCATTCCGCGGGCAACGTCTGTATGGACCAGCTCTGTTGCGACGTTACGGGCATTGAGGACGTAAAGGCGGGTCAGGTAGTCACTCTTATAGGTAAAGAAGGGGATACCGAGATTCGCATCGAGGACGTGGCCGCCCTTATGGGTACCATAGCCAACGAGCTTATCACAAATATGGGCCCCAGACTTCCCAGAATCTACGTTGACTAACGCCCTGGAAATCTTTGCCATTTTGCCAATAGTTGACAAGAATTGATATTTATGATATAATAAGGGCGAAAGTATGGACGTCCTCCATGCTTTTATTTGCGAAAAAAGACGAAAGGAGCCGAAAAACAGTGAAAAAAATAATATTGTTGCTTGTTATTGTTTGTGCAGTATTTTCCTTTACTGCCTGCGAAAGCGGCTCCGGATACCCCATGAGCCTTGAGCAGATGATACTTGAGGATCTAATAACCGAGTACAAGGACCTTATTTATACAAGCGAATACGCGGCTGATATAGATGCCTTTTTGGAACTTGTAAATAACCCCAAGGCCACATCTGCCGATATTGCAGAGGCAATAGACCGCGTCCGTCAGATAAAGGACGATATACTCAATAGGGATATCGTCTTTGTGGACAAGGAGTTTGAGGCTCTTGTCAGACTTTCCCTCAACATCGGAGCCGGCGGCTTTGTAACCTTCGGTGATATTATGGGTGTGACCACCCTCGACCTCTCTGCCAGAGAAGGCCACGTTATAAACTTTATCGAGGATCTTTCCCATTTTCCCATGCTTGAGGATTTGAACCTTTCGGGCAATGCCATAACCGACTTTTCTGCCCTTGCAAAGGTGAGCAACCTTAAGACTCTCAACCTTACGGGGGCATCCGCTTCTGAAGGTACGGGCATCGACCTGTCAGTCCTCTCTGCTCTTCTAAGCCTTGAAAGCCTTTCCGTAGGCTCCTTGGGGCTTACAGACCTTAAGTTCCTTCAGGGCTGTCAGGGGCTTACCTCTCTTGATGTTTCCTATAACCCCATTACTGATTATTCCGGACTCTTTAACTGTCATGAGCTTTCCTCTCTCAACGTCAGTGGCGGGAGCTTCGGCAGTATGTCCCTTTTTGCCATATTCCCCAATCTCTCCACCAAGTCGGATCGTAGCCATGTCGTTCTGTGAGCCA
>JAZRLW010000027.1:0-1778 GCA_045647025.1 Eubacteriales bacterium | reverse complement strand
CGGTGCGGGTGTTGGTAAGACCGTTCTTATTATGGAGCTTATCAACAATATCGCAAAGCAGCATGGCGGTCTTTCCGTATTCACTGGTGTTGGCGAGCGTACCCGTGAGGGTAACGACCTTTATAATGAAATGAAGGAATCCGGAGTTCTTAACAAGACCACCCTTGTTTACGGTCAGATGAATGAACCCCCGGGAGCAAGAATGAGAGTAGCGCTGTCTGGTCTTACAATGGCCGAGTATTTCCGTGATGAGGAAAATCAGGACGTGCTTCTCTTTATAGATAACATATTCCGTTTCACACAGGCAGGCTCCGAGGTTTCGGCTCTTCTTGGCCGTATGCCTTCTGCCGTTGGTTATCAGCCCACTCTGGCCAATGAAATGGGTACCCTTCAGGAGCGTATTACCTCTACAAAGAAGGGCTCCATTACCTCTATTCAGGCCGTTTACGTTCCTGCGGACGACCTTACCGACCCTGCTCCCGCGACTACCTTCGCCCACCTGGATGCAACCACCGTTCTTTCAAGAAATATTGCATCCCAGGGTATTTATCCTGCGGTTGATCCTCTGGAATCTACCAGCCGTATCCTTTCTGCAGAGATACTTGGCGAAGAGCATTACAACGTTGCCCGTGAGGTTCAGCGTATACTTCAGCGTTATCAGGAGCTTATGGATATTATTGCCATCATGGGTATGGATGAGCTTTCCGATGAAGATAAGCTTCTCGTTGCCCGCGCAAGAAAGATCCAGAGATTCCTATCCCAGCCCTTCCACGTTTCCGAGAAGTTTACAGGCTTTGAGGGCGTTTACGTTCCTCTTTCCGAAACCATTAGGGGCTTTAAGGAAATAATCGAAGGTAAGCACGACAACCTGCCCGAGTCTGCATTCCTCTTCGTAGGTACCATAGACGAGGCGGTTGAAAAGGCAAAGAAGGTGGCACAGTGAACACCTTCCCTTTGATAATATCCACCCCCAACGGTAACGCCTTTAAGGGCGAGGCTGTAAAGCTTGTGGTAAGAGGTATAGAGGGTGAACTCGCCGTAATGGCGGGACACATTCCCTTTATCACTTCCGTAAAACCCTGCGAGTGCAAGGTTGAGCTTGAGGACGGCACTGAAAAAATAGGCCGTACCGAAGGCGGTCTTCTCACCGTAGCAAAGGAAAACGTAACTCTCCTTTGCGGGAAGTTTGAATGGTAAAAAATTAAGTATGGAAAACTCCGTGCGCAAAAAGTGTGCGGAGTTTTTAATTATAGCGGATTAGGTGTATTGACACGTATAATGAGGTATGTTATAATAAAATTGGAGGAAAGTATTATGGATGAAAGATATAGTATTAGGAGATTCAGAGAAAATGATGAAAAGACCGTTTCTTGTTTAATAGCAAAAACATTAAGAACTACGAATATAAAAGATTATTCTCAAGAGTATGTAGAGAATGATGTGAAAAAACTTTCTCCTGAATATATTTTAAGGAGAGCTCAAAAGACACATTTTTATGTTGTATGCAATAATGATATAATCATAGGTTGCGGTTCGATTGGTCCTTATTGGGGTAAAGAGGACGAAAGCAGTTTGTTTACTATATTTGTTTTACCAGAATATCAGGGACAGGGAATAGGACGGCTTATAATGGAAACGCTGGAAAACGACGAGTATTTCTTGCGGGCAAAAAGAGTGGAAATCCCTGCTTCTATAACCGCATGCGAGTTTTATAAGAAATTTGGCTATGATTATAAATACGGCGTGAATACTGTGGATGAAGAACAATTATACAGATT
>JAZRLW010000026.1:0-6213 GCA_045647025.1 Eubacteriales bacterium | reverse complement strand
TCAAAGTTGGGAGCTTCTTCGGGAGCAACGTATATGGGATCGCCGCCGGTCATTATCTTAAGCATTGTGGCAGCGTCTGTAACGGGGGTACCTGCTGCGTCAAGTACAGGCTGGGGAGTTCTGGAAGGATCGATCTCGAAGGGGATAGTTTCGCCGAGAGTTGCCTCGTTGAATACGTATCTGATAGAGAAGCCTTCGGGAACTTCGCCAACTGCCTTCTTTGCGGTAACGGTAAGCTCGATGGAGTAAAGACCGCCTTCAACTGCCTTAACGGGGAGGTCGATGTTAACCTTGCCGTAAGCGGTGTTCGCGGGAACGCTGAAGTTGTCAACAGTACCGCTCATGTAAACAATCTTGCCGGGGCTCTGCCAAACTTCGCCGGTTTCCTGCTTGATATGCTTTTCGGTATTGTTGGTTTCGTATACTACGTAGCTGAGCTCGTAGAGTTCGTTAAGGTCAACGTCAGAGTTATTGGTGAAGTAGAACGCACCGTTCTTTACGATGTCGTAAGCGGAGGTGTAAACTTCGGGAGTTACGAAGAAGGTGTAATCAAAGGCATTGCCGGTGGGGGTTACGGGAGTAGCCTTGGGCATTGCCTTGAATTCGGTTATCTCGTACTGGGTAGAGGACATTACAACCTCTTCACCGTTAGCCCAATCGGGAGTGTAGGTAACCTTGATGTTGATAAAGTACTCGGTGTTTTCTGCCTGAGTTCCGTAATCAACCTTGAAGGTGGTGGACTGGCCGGGAGCAAGCTCTATGTCAGAAACGGTACCGGTAAGAACTACCTGGTCGTTAGCCATGAGCTCATATTCGATAACGAAATCGGCGGAGGATATGGTGTTGAAGTTGTATCTGTTGGTTACGTTAAAGATACCTGCGGAGAGGTCTTCGGGGGTAACGTATACGGGAGCGTAAGCCTTTCTGAATTCTTCAGCGTCGGACTGGAGAGTTCTGTCGGCGTTAAGTATACCCTTCAAAGAGGTGTAGCCGCTGGCAATGGTTTCGTTCCAGGAGCCGGAGTAGGTGAGCTGATAAAGCTCGGGGTTTTCCTTAACGGGAGTGTTGACCTTTGCATCTCTCATGGTTCCTTCAATGGGAGTGTAGATAGCATAGTCGATCCAGTTTGCAAGGAAACCGCCCTGTGCTCTGCCGTAGTTCATGCAAAGCTCAACCCAAGTGGTAAGGTTACCTGCACCGTTGAGGTAGCCAAGGTCGTCGGACTGGAAGATAAGGGGCTTTCTGTTTGCGTTGTTGTCAAGATATTCGCGGATCTGGGTAATATCCCAATCAAGGCTTACCATCATGTCGGAAACGTCTGCATAATCGTCATAGATAAGGAGACGGGAGTCGGTGGAGATGAGGTAGCTTCTGAGGGAGTCGAAGTTAGTACCTACGCCGGAGTCGGTACCCAAGGACCATACGATAACGCTGGGATGGTTCTTATCTCTGTTAACAACGCTTATAAGTCTGTCAAGAGATACAGCCTGCCAAATGGACTGGCTGCCGGGAATGGACTGGTCTTCTTTGTTGGAGTAGGGGTTGGAGCTGATGCTGATATCGTCGATTACGTAAATACCGTATTCGTCGCAGAGTTCCAACATATCAATGCTGAGAGGACGACCGGGAGAACGGATGGCGTTGATGTTGAGCTCTTTCATAAGCTTAACGTCTGCAAGGAGAGTTTCGTAAGAAAGAGTGGATCCGGTGTCGGGGTCGTGCTCGTTGTAGTTGATACCGTAAAGGGTAACGGGGGTACCGTTGATGGCAAGGGTCTGATGACCTTCATCGTCGGTAAGGAAGCCGCTGGACATAATACCGAACTTAAGGCTGGTAATGTCAACAACTTCGCCTGCAGCGTTAAAGAGCTTAGCAACTACGGTGTATCTGTAGGGGTTCTCTGCGTTCCAGAGATTGGGAGCGATAGCGGAAACACGGCCGCCGATCTTACCTGCGTAGTAGCTGTCTGCAGTCTTGTTAACGTCAAATGCAACGGAGGCGCTGAGGGGGGTCTCCTTGATGAAAACGTTACCGTCTTCGTCGTATACGGTTACCTTAACCTTCATGTCCTTTTCGCTCTTGTCGGTGTAGCTTGCAACGCTTACGTTGAAGTTGAGAAGAGCATTTTCGTAGCTGGAGTCAAGAGTGGTTTCGATGTTTATGTCGCGTATTCTCGTTTCGGGAGTGGTGTAGAGATATACGTCACGGGTGATACCGCCCAGCTTGAGGGAGTCGGTAGCTTCAACCCAGGAGCTGTCTGCAAACTTATATACCTTAACGGCGATAAGGTTAGATTCGCCGGCGTTAAGATAGGGGGTGAGCAGGAACTCAGAAGAGGTGTAGCTGCCTTCTGCGTAGCCTACCATAGATCCGTTAACGTATACGTAAAATGCGGAAGATACGCCTTCGAAGTTGATAAATACTTCTCTGCCGTCCCATTCAGCGGGAATGTCAACGGTCTTTCTGTACATACCTACGGGGAGGTAGGTCTGAGAGGTCTTGGCAGGGGTGATATCGTTTGCCCAAGGATACCTGGTGTTGTCGGTATACATGGGAACGTCGTATCCCTGGAGTTCCCAGTTGCCGGGAACGGTTATTGTATCCCAGTCAAGGATAGCGGGGCCGTTGGGGGACGCTATGGCCTTATCGGGATCGGGATAAACGTATTCGGTTTTCATAAAGTCAGCCGCAACGTCGGTAGCCTTGGTTGCGAGTGCGAAATCCCACGTACCGTTCAAGGACATGTAGTTTGCGGAGTCCTTGATAACAGCGTTGATAGCTGCCTGTTCGGATTCGTAGGAGATCAGTTCGGGATGTGCAAGTTCCTTTTTGCGGTTGTATTCACTTATGGCGTTATTCCATTCGTTGTTTTCCTTAAGACCTACGGTCTCGCCGCAAGCGGCCAGGGAAAGAACTACTACGGTTGCCAATGCCAACGCAATAAGGGGCTTCAGCAGTTTTTTCATTGAAATACCTCCAAATTTACGATAACTTAAACCGACGGGTTTCCATAGGGCAAGACCTGTCGGCACTTATCTTGCTACATTATAACAGAATTAATTGTCATTGTAAGGAACTTTTTTTAGCATAATAAGTACAAAACCTCTTTTTGCCCCTATTTGAGAAGGTTATTTTTGCCATAAACTTTAATAATATTTGGCTAATTTGCACAAAATCTTTGCCTTTCCTTTTTGGAAAGAAAAAGTCCCTTCAAAATAGAACAAAAAACGAAAGAAATTCGTATCTTCTTGACTTTTTGGGAGGCTTATAGTATAATAAACGGTGAAATATTATTACATTAGATAAGGAAGATTTATTATGGCTGAAAAAACGGTCAAAGAAATAACCTCCATGGATGAGGATTTTGCAAAATGGTATACCGATATCGTCCTTAAGGCGGAACTTGTTGACTATTCCTCCGTCAAAGGATGTGTAATACTTCGTCCCTACAGCTACGCTATCTGGGAAAATATTCAGAAGACTCTTGACGGTATGTTCAAGGCTACAGGACACGAAAACGTCTATATGCCTATGTTCATTCCCGAATCCCTTCTTCAGAAGGAAAAGGATCACGTTGAGGGCTTTGCTCCCGAGGTTGCTTGGGTAACTCATGGCGGCAGCGAGCCTCTTGCAGAAAAGCTCTGCGTTCGCCCCACCTCCGAAACCCTTTTCTGTGAGCACTTCTCCCACGTTGTACAGTCTTACAGAGACCTCCCCAAGCTCTACAATCAGTGGTGCTCCGTTGTAAGATGGGAAAAGACCACCCGTCCCTTCCTCCGTTCCAGAGAATTCCTCTGGCAGGAAGGTCACACCATTCACGAAACCGCCGAGGAAGCTATTGCCGAAACCGAGCAGCAGCTTAACACCTACGCTGATTTCTGCGAAAACTACCTTGCAATGCCCGTTGTAAAGGGCAGAAAGACTGAAAGCGACAAGTTTGCAGGTGCAGAAGCTACTTATTGTATCGAAGCCCTTATGCACGACGGCGTTGCTCTTCAGGCAGGTACCTCCCACTATTTTGGTGACGGCTTTGCAAAGGCATTTGATATTCAGTACACCGACAGACAGAATAACTTAAAGCACGTATTCCAGACCTCCTGGGGTGTTACCACCAGACTTATCGGTGCTATCATAATGGTACACGGCGACCAGAACGGTCTCTCCCTGCCCCCCAGAATCGCTCCCATTCAGGCAGTAATCGTTCCCATTGCTATGCATAAGGGCAACGTTCTTGAAAAGGCGGGCGAGCTTGCGGACAAGCTTAAGGCTGCAGGTATCAGAGTTCATCTTGATTCTTCTGAGCAGTCCCCCGGCTGGAAGTTTGCACAGTATGAAATGAAGGGCGTTCCCCTCCGTATAGAAATCGGCCCCAGAGATATTGAAAACAACTGCTGCATGACCGTAAAGAGAGTCAACGGCGAAAAGGTTTCCGTATCCCTTGACAACATAGAAGAAACCGTTAAGAATATGCTCGAAGAGGCTCAGACCCTTATGTTCGAAAAGGCAAAGGCCCAGAGAGACGAAAAGGTATATGACGTTACCACTCTTGAGGAGCTTGAAAAGGTTACCTCCGAAAAGAACGGCTTTATCCGTATGATGTGGTGTGGCGATGAGGCTTGCGAAGACGCTATCAAAGAAAAGTACGGCGTAGGCTCCCGTTGCATACCCTTCGAACAGGAAAAGCTCGGCGACGTATGTCCCTGCTGCGGCAAGCCCGCAAAGCACCTTGTATATTGGGGTAAAGCATACTAAAATATATACAGACACACAACTCTGCAGAAAGGAGATTTTAGTCTATGGCACGAAATTCTTCCGAAACCTCGTCCATTGACGTTATCAAGCGTCGCAGAAAAAGAAGAAAGAAGATAATGGTAAGGGTTGGCGTAAGCCTCCTTTCAGTCCTTCTTCTTGCTTCCCTGATTGCACTGGCATTTCTTGGTCTTTCCTGGAAGTCACTCAAGGAAAAGAACGACACCTACAAGGCCAATTATGCCCAGCAGAATCAGGAAATGGGCGAACTTAAAACCAAGGTTGCCGAGGCCAATAATCTTTTGGCCGACCTTCAGGAGCAGATTAACGAGCTTGAAGCCGAAAAAGACGCTCTTGAAAAGGATGTAAACGACCTTAAGGCTGAAAACGCCGACCTTAAAGAGAAGATGGAAAAAACAAGTACCTCCACCGGTAACGGTGGCGGTACTTCTTCCAATACGGAAGAGCCCACCCGTAAAGTGGCCTATCTGACCTTTGACGACGGTATTTCCGACGCAACCAACGATATTCTTGATATTTTAAAGGAGTATAACGTCAAGGCAACCTTCTTTGTTAACTGGAAGGATTGGCGCAGCGGATATAAGGATACATATAAACGCATCATAGCCGAAGGTCACACCCTTGCAAACCATACCGATACCCACGAGTTTGACAGCGTGTATGGCAGTATAACGAGCTTTGAAAAGGAGGTTATGGATCTCCATAACCACGTTAAGAATCTGACTGGATACGAGATGACTGTGTTCCGTTTTCCCGGCGGCTCCAATGCAAGCTACGTCAAGAAGTTAGGCACCGAGCCACATCAGCTTATACACGACCTGGGGTATGAGTATTACGACTGGAACGTTGACAGCGGAGATGCCAGCGGCCATAACGTAGCTAAGGATAAGATAGTTAAAAACGTACTTAACGGCTCGAAAAATTACAAGACCGCAATAATCCTTATGCACGACCTGGGCTACAAATATAAGAGAACCACCGTAGAAGCTCTTCCCGAAATAATAGAGGGACTGCGGGATATGGGCTTTTCTTTGGAGGCTATGTCAAGTGACGTAAAGCCCGTGCAGTTCAGGGTAGATCCCAGAAATTAAGTTTTAAACGCAAAAAAAATGACCGACGGCTGTCGGTCATTTTTTTTATGCTTATTAATCCTTAGTTTTTGATTTCAACGGAGATTCCCGCAGAGTAGGTCTTGCCGGGAGCAAGTCTCATAAGGGTGGGCTTTGTTTCAAAGTCTTCCTTGCCTACAGAGGGAGAGGGGAGGCCGTTCCAGGGCTCGATGCAAACGTAGGGAGCTTCTGTTCTGGGAGCGTGCCAGATGCCAAGATAAGCCATATCGTCAAAGCATACTCTGATCTGGGTGGGAGTGTTGTTGGACTTTATGGTGAGTCTTCTGCAGGACATGTCGCCGAGCATAAGGGCATCGTTATCAAAAAGGGTGTG
>JAZRLW010000025.1:0-5426 GCA_045647025.1 Eubacteriales bacterium | reverse complement strand
GTAGCACCGTTATATGTTGCACCACGTCTAAAGCCACCGTCCTGGATAGCCTTAACTCTGTCCTGAGCAGTGATGAAGTATGTATTAATCTTGGTGCCGTCAATACCGGTCCAAGCAAAAGTATCGTAAGGCATGGTATTGGTATCGTTCCAGTTTATCTTTGAGGTAACGAACCAATCAACACCGCTCTTGCGGAGTATCTGGGGCATAGCCGCAGCATATCCGAAAACGTCGGGGAGCCAGAGAATATGATTGTCTACGCCAAATTCTTCTTTAAAGAATCTCTTACCGTAAACTATCTGACGGATAAGGCTTTCGCCAGAGGAAAGGTTACAGTCAGCTTCGACCCACATAGAGCCTTCAACTTCCCATCTTCCCTCTTTAACTCTCTCTTTTATTTCTTCATAGAGTTCGGGCGCCTCTTCCTTCATATCTTTATAAAGGAGAGCCTGGGAGGACATAAATTTATACTCGGGATATCTCTTCATAAGCTCGAGAACGGTAGCAAAGGAGCGCTGAACCTTTTCTCTCGTCTGACGGAGAGTCCATCTCCATGCACAGTCGATATGGGTATGGCCTATACAGATAACGGTAGAGGGCTGTTCTTTGCAGAACTTACCGTAAAACTCCTCATCCATATACTTCTTTGCTCTGGATATGGAAGCGAAGTATTCTTCGGAGTTAAGCTCGTAAAGGTCAAACATAGATACTGCCTTGTGAAGATGATAAAGTATCTCCATATACTCCTGAGAATCGGGGCGGAGATAGTCAAGCATCTCAAAGGGAACCTTAATATCATACATCAACTGCTCAACTTCAACGTTGAGGTTGGTTATTTCGGCAAAGAACTTCGCCTTGGGGATCTTTGCACCGGTGTAACCGTAAACGTACACATCGTAAACATCTTCACCTTCAAGGAAAGAGAGGGTATGGTTTGTATCAAGACCCTGAACAAGTCTGCCGTTTATGTAGAGTATAAACTGAGGATTTACCGCATCCCAGCCGCCCTTATCGGTCTTTACACTGAGAAGAACGGGCTTTGCCTTCATTTCTTCGGGAACTTCAACGGTAAAGTGGAACCAAGCGTGGGAATCGTTGCCGTCACCCCAGTCGCTTCCGGGCTCGTAAGGTACGAACTGGTCAAGGGCAGGAGGAGTGTGTCCCACCTTATAATCACAAGGACATATTGCTATATCGGAAATGGGAGCAGTATTGCAGTAACGGGATTTAGTGCTCATCATTTCGTAGTATTTTTTTACTTTTCTGTATTGAGGATTCATTTTTTTGCCTCCTTATTGAGAGTTTTGTTTCCCGATAATTATATCATAAAAAGATGATATTTGTCAATATAGAGCAGGGGCTGACCGTGATATTTCAAACAGAGTTTGGATTTTACAAATAATGTCAAGATTCCTACATTTATTACATACAGACGGCATTTGTTTGTCATAAATAAATGTTTTAATCTAACTCTTTGTTAAAAATGAAAAAATTAGTTTTCCGCCATTGACAAAATCCCATAATATAATGTATAATATATGCTGAAATTATACGCAAAGACATTTAAGAAAGGACAAAAAGAAATGAACAAGATATCCATAATCGGTATTGGCAGCGTAGGCTCCACAATCGCATATACCCTTACTGTTACAGGCATAGCCTCTGAAATCGTAATGATCGATATTAACGGGGAAAAGGCTATGGGTGAAGCTCTTGATATCCGCCAGGGCACACCTTTCTGTCACTCCTGCTCTCTTTATGCAGGCAGCTATGCAGATACAGTTAATTCTGATATAGTTATTATAACCTCAGGTGTGGCAAGAAAGGCAGGACAGTCCCGTCTTGAGCTCGCACAGACCAACGTAAACATTCTCAAGGGCATTATTCCCGAAGTAACCCGATATGCACCCAACGCAACTTACGTTATCGTAAGCAACCCCGTTGACATCCTTACATACGCATTCTGCAAATATTCCGGTCTTCCCGAAGAGAGAATAATCGGTTCAGGAACCATACTTGATACTGCAAGACTCCGTTCCAGACTTTCCGAGTATTATTCCATAAACCAGCAGAACGTTCACGCTTACGTTTTGGGTGAACACGGTGACTCTTGCTTTATCCCCTGGTCTCTGGCAAACATCTCCAACATTCCCATTGAAGAATATTACCAGACCGTACAGAACAAGCGCGATACTCTGTATCCCGAACTCAATATAAGCGCAGTAGAAGAATACGTTAGAAAATCCGGTGCAAGAATAATCAGCCGTAAGGGCGCAACCTTCTACGCCGTTTCCATCTCCGTATGTCATCTCTGCAAATGTATCCTTAGCGGTATAGATACCACTTTAACCGTATCTACTATGCTTCACGGCGAATACGGAATAGACGACGTTTGCCTCAGCCTTCTCAACGTAGTTGGCAACAACGGCGCACACAGCAAGGTACTTATGCCCCTTAACGACAAAGAACTTGCAGCTCTTCATAACAGTGCAAACCAGCTCAAGAGTGTTATCAACAGTTTGAACCTCTGATATTCATAAGAAAGGAACATATTTTATGGAATACCGTATTGAACACGACTCCATGGGCGAAGTAAAGGTCCCCGCTGACCGTTTATGGGGTGCCCAGACAGAAAGAAGCCACGAGAATTTTGAAATAGGCGTTAACATAGAAACTATGCCCAAAGAAATAGTAAAGGCCTTTGGTATACTCAAAAAGGCTGCTGCTATAACAAACCATCAGCTCCGTCCCGAAAAGATGACCGAAGAAAAGCTTGCCGCTATCAAAGCAGCTTGCGATGAGGTTATCTCCGGCGAGCTTGACGGCCACTTCCCTCTCGTTGTTTGGCAGACAGGCTCCGGCACCCAGTCCAACATGAACGTTAACGAAGTTGTTGCCAACAGAGGCAACCAGATAGCCGGCAATAAGATCCTTCATCCCAACGATGATATAAACATGAGCCAGTCCTCAAACGACACCTTCCCCACAGCTATGCACATTGCAGCAGTATGCATGATTGAAGACAGACTCATTCCCGCAACCGAAACACTCATTTCCACCTTCAAAACTCTTGAAAAGGAAAATGAGGGCATCGTAAAGAGCGGCAGAACCCATCTTCAGGATGCAACTCCCATAACCTTCAGCCAGGAAATAAGCGGTTGGAGATCCAGTCTTGAAAGAGATCTTGAATTGCTCAAGCTTGCAGTAAATCCCCTCAAAGAGCTTGCTCTCGGCGGTACTGCAGTAGGAACCGGCCTTAACGCTCCCAAGGGCTTTGCAGAAAAGGTTGCAGAAGAAGTAAGCAATCTTACAGGCAAGAACTTTATCACTGCTCCCAACAAGTTCCATGCCCTCACCTCTAAGGACGAGCTTGTATTTGCTCACGGCGCTATGAAGGCACTTGCTGCAGATATGATGAAGATTGCAAACGACGTTCGTTGGCTTGCAAGCGGCCCCAGAGACGGCCTCGGTGAAATATTCATTCCCGAAAATGAGCCCGGCTCTTCCATCATGCCCGGTAAGGTAAATCCCACCCAGTGCGAAGCTGTTACCATGGTGGCCGTTCAGGTAATGGGTAACGACGTAGCCGTAGGCTTGGCCGCATCCCAGGGTAACTTCGAGCTTAACGTATTTATGCCCGTATGCATATACAACTTCCTCCAGTCAGGAAGACTCCTTGCAGAATCTATTCTGTCCTTTAATAAGAACTGCGCAATAGGAATTAAGGCAAACAAGGAAAAGATGCATCACAATCTCCACAACTCCCTTATGCTTGTTACCGCTCTTAACCCCTATATCGGTTATGAAAACGCAGCAAAAACCGCAAAGAAAGCCTTTAAGGATAACATTTCTCTTAAGGAAGCCTGCGTAGAGCTTGGATTCCTTACTGCAGAAAAATTCGATGAGGTATTCCACCCCGAACAGATGGTATAATGGAGGCCAATAATGAAGGTAAGTTATTTTCCCGGCTGTACCCTTAAAAATAAGGCTAAAGATCTTGATGAGTACGCTCGTAAGGTAGCCGAAGTTTTGGGTATAACCTTGGAAGAAATAGAAAACTGGCAGTGCTGCGGTGGTGTATTCTCCACCGCAAAGGATGAAATCGCTTCAAAGCTTTCATCCGTAAGAGCATTAAAAGAGGCAAAGTCCAAAGATCAGCCTTTGGTTACCGTATGCTCAGCTTGCCATAACGTAATAAAGCAGACTAATCACGCAATGCAGACCGATAAGGACTTTGCAGACAGAGCTAGCAGATATATGATGCCCGAAGAAGCTTATGACGGTTCTACGGAAGTGTATCACTATCTTGAACTCCTGCGTGATAAGGTGGGCTTTGAAAATCTTAAAGAAAAGGTTGTTGCATCTTTAAACGGCCAGAAGATTGCGGCCTACTACGGCTGTCTTCTTCTCCGTCCCAACGGCGTAATGAAGATGGATGACCCCGAAAATCCCACAATCATGGAGGACATGATAAGAGCTATTGGAGGAGAAGCTATCGTATATCCTGCACGTAACGAATGTTGCGGCGGATACGTTACGATGGAGAGTCCCGACCTTGCTAAAAAGAGAAGTGCCCAGATAATGGAAAGCGCTCTCATTTTCGGTGCTGAAAAGATAGTAACCGCTTGTCCTCTTTGCAAATACAACCTTGAGAAGAGCGGCTGTCCCCTGCCCGTTGTTTATTTTACCGAGCTTCTCGCAGAGGCACTGGGTGTAAAGGAGGGTAACGCAGATGCAGAATAACGATATAAGAAACACTGTTCTCCGAATCAGCGGCGTAAATACGAAAAAATGTATGAAGTGCGGCAAATGTTCTGCTACCTGCCCTGCTTACGATGAAATGGAATTTCACCCTCACCAGTTCGTATCTATGGTTGAAAGCGGAAATATCGAGCCCCTTGCGGAATCAAAATCCCTTTACAGATGTCTTACCTGCTTTGCTTGCGTAGACAGATGTCCCAGAGGTGTTGAACCTGCAAAGCTTGTTGAAGTCGTACGTCTTGCAGTTATAAGACAGCAGGGTAAGAACCATCTTAAGGCTGACGACGTTCCTGCTATGCTTGACGATGATATCCCCCAGCAGGCAATAGTCAGCGCATTCAGAAAATACAGTAAGTAAGGAGGAAAAGACTATATGCAAAGAATTGGCGTATTCGTATGTTGGTGCGGAAGCAATATTGCCGCCACGGTTGACGTTCAGGCTGTCGCAAAGGCGTTAAAGAATGAACCCGGCGTAATCTTTTCCACCGACTATCAATATATGTGTTCCCAGGCCGGTCAGAATATGATTATAGATGCTGTTAAGGAGCACAATCTTACGGGTATCGTAGTATGTTCGTGTTCTCCCAGAATGCATGAGGCTACATTCCGTAAAACTGCCGCTGCGGCAGGAATCAACCCCTAAGTCGGATCGTAGCCATGTCGTT
>JAZRLW010000024.1:0-5776 GCA_045647025.1 Eubacteriales bacterium | reverse complement strand
TTTGACGAAGCCACCTCTGCCGTTGATAACGAGACCGAAGCTCTTATCCAAAAGGCCATAGACGAGCTTTCTCAGAAACGAACGGTTATCGTTATTGCTCATCGCTTATCTACCGTAAGAAAGGCTGATAATATAGTCGTTCTTAAAGAGGGTAAGGTTGTAGAAGAGGGTAATCATGATAAACTTATGAGCCTTTCAGGCATATATGCCGACCTTTATAATGCAGGTAAAGAATACGCAGGAATTAATTAAATAAAGCATAATTAAAAGGCACCGCATATGCGGTGCCTTTTAATTTAGAAGAATATTTATCCCAAAATATCAAAGTCTATTTCGGCGGTCTTTTTGCTAAGCTCAGACTGAATCATAGGACGTATGGTGGAGAAAAGTTCAACTGAGCTCATTTCTCCTCTGACTACTTTTGCAAAGTATCCGTCAAGGGTCAGGCTACTGTTTCCGTAATAGGTGGAGTAGTCGTTGTTACAATGCTCTACCATATGCATATAAGCATCGTAATCTCTGCCCTCAGAATCTTGGAATATATCGTCAATAAGGTATTCCTGCCAGTTGGGAACCCCGTCAAGAGGCTTGAAGAGCTCTTCCATAAATATACCGATGTTTTCAGCCGTATTATCGGACTGGCTAATTATAAAGTGATATAGGCTTGAATAATTAACGCTTGCGGAAACGTCATCCGGAGATCCGTTAGGTCCGTAAGGGAAGGTGATTACGCCGTATTCGTTTACCAATGTGGCTATGGATTCACCGTCAATGGTAGCAGGAGCTGTGGTAGCATCACTTGAGCTTGAGGAGAAAAATACGGCTGTTTTATCGTGGACAAAGGCGCCATCGCCACCACAGTAGTAGAGGCCTTTTTGTCTGAGGCCTGAAAGAAAGTCCAAAGCCTGTATTCCGGCATCGGTATCAAAGCCAAACGTATAGTTTTGGTTTGCATCCATTACAAGAGCCTGCAGTCCGTTAACAAACATTATGGAGACTGCATCCTCATTAAAGGATACAGCTTGCCAAGGATGAATCTCCTGGCTGGTATAACCGGAGTCTTTTATTTCCTGAAGCAATGCTGTGAATGTATCCCAGTTCCAAAGCTTCTGCTCATAATACTCGTAAGGATTTGTGACGCCGATTTCTCTGATAATCTCAATATTAAACTGAAGAGCTCCTTCAACGTTGGGGCCGTAAGACCATTCGTTGGGGTAGAATCCGTAATGCTTTCCGTCAGAAAATCTTGCCGTGCTGATGAAGTTCTTATACCCCCACTTATCGCTTTCTGCGTCAATGGTTTCAATATCTTCAAGAGCGTAAAGAACACCCATTTGATACTTATCAAGTCCCTCGTATCTGGGGGCCGTTTGATAAAAATCATATACGTCTTGCTGTATTGCCAATCTGTTGGTGAGGTCTCCGCCCTTTAAAGGTTGAGCTTCGGTAATGATCTCCAGATTATAGGTCTCTTCCATATTTGCGTATCTTTGTAGGATAGCATCTCCGATAGTTGTTTGTCCGGGGGTAGGAATAAACAGCTCGGCGCTTACTATTCCCCATCTGAACGTGGCGTAGTCTAGAGGGTTATTATCGTTGTATTTGTCTGATCCATCGTCAACTTTTGCAGGAACACAGGCCGTAAAAAGGAGGATTACCAATAAAAGCGTGAAAGCCAATATGCGTTTAAGCATGATGATTGTCTCCTAAGATATATGTATTTGTAAGATTATCTTATGTTTTTATTGATTTCTGCGTTTATTTTCTGGCGGATTTCATCAAAAGCCGAAGATGCGGCTTTTTCGCCCATAACTACTTTTTTATAAAGGGCGTCAAGCTCTGAAGAGCTTTCGCTATAAAAGCCCGACATATCGTATCTTGCGTGTTCAATCATATATATGTAGTTTTCGTAGTCTCTTTCGTCAAAGAATACGATTTCCTTGCAGCGTTCTTTCCAGTTAAGATAGCCGTCGCCTTCAAGAGGTGCGAACATCTCTTCCATAAACAGACCGATGATATCTGATTCATTCTCGCTCATGTTAAACATAAAGTTAAGGTCGGTTGTGTTGTAGTAACAAGCAGACACGTTTTCTCTTCTACCGTTGGGCCCCCAGGGAAACTGGATAATACCGTAGGTAATATTTGAAGAAGCTATGCCGCTATCAGAGAGGGTAGAGCTGTCTATGTTGGTAGCTTCGCCTGAGTCTGTGGAGAAGAAAGCTACTTTTCCGTCAATGAAGCTTGTTCTTGCTTTATCATTTGTTAAAAGGCTGGAAGCTCTTAATCTTGACATAAAGTCAAGAGTCTCTATTCCCAAGGTGGAGTCAAAGCCGTAGGTATATTCTCCTGTGGTTGCATTTTTAACAATGGGAGAAAGGCCATTTGCAAAGAACATGGAAACGGCGTCCTCGTTATATACGGGACTTGCCCAAGGTATAATATCGGGATTAGCGGTTTTTATGGTCTGAAGTATGTTTTCAAAATTGCTCCAAGTCCAGGCATTCTGTTCCCAAAGTTCATAGGGGTGAGTAATACCGTATTCGTCGAGAAGATCTGTATTGAATATCATAACACCTTCAAGCTCAGGGTTAAATGGCCATTCGTTTGGGAAGAAGCCGTAATGCTGCCCTTCAAGAAGCCCGATGGACAGATAACTTTCGGGTCCCCATTTTTCATCTGTAGGATCAATAGTCTCTATTTCTTCAAGGGCGTATAGAACTCCTTCGCTCTGGAAAGGAATACCTATATCTCTCATATCTGCCCACAAAAGGTCAAACATATCCTTTTGTGTGTTGAGGCGGAGAGTAACTTCTTGATCTTCTTTTCTGTTGTCAAGAACTTCTACTTTAAGATTCATATTATATGTATCGCGAAGCTCCTGGTATCTTGCCAATATGGCATCACCTTCAGGCGTTGCTCCTGGAACAGGGGCAAAAAGGTCGCCTCTTATTACTCCCCAGATAAAGGATGTATAGGACAGAGGATCATCTTCGTTTACATCGTTGCTGCCCTGACCTGCACGGTTAGCAGTACAAGCAGTGGTAAATATGGTCACACATAAGAGCAAAATAGCAAGAATCTTTCTTAACATGGTGTTGTTCTCCTTTGGCTATTGAGTTCATACCTTATTGTTAATGTGTGTAAAAACACTTATACCTCATTATATCATGAAAACGTATCTTTGTAAATAGGAAACAGGGGAAAATGTCTCTTTTTTTTACAAAGTTTATGGTCGTTAGTCTGGATAGGGAAAGAAAAAGTGCCGAGAGCAATTAGCTCTCGGCACTTAATAAATTCGTTAATTAGTCGATAGAACCTACGTTCTTTTCAATGTCTGCATTTGCAACAGGGGTGATTTGGTCAAATACTGCGGTAAAGGACATTTCACCGATTATAGCACCACCGAAGTATCCATCAAGAACAACACCAACATTGGGCATCTGTACGGAGTAGTCGTAGTTGCAGTTCTCGAGCATGTACATGTAGTTTTCAAAGTCTTCTTCGTGATGGAAGATGTTATCCTGGCAATATTCTCTCCAGTCGGAAACTCCGTCAAGGGGAGCAAAAAGAAGATCCATAACAAGACCGATGGTGTCGGAATCGTTATCACTCTTGTTAAGAATGAAGTTTATGGGGGTGGACCAGTAAACGTTAGAGGAAACAGTATCTGCGTCAGCATTGGGACCGTAGGGGAAGGTAACGATACCGTATTCGTTTACAAGGGAGGCAGTTGCTTCGGATACTACGCCGTTGGCATCAACGGATGCGGTAGTACTGGTAGCTGCGCCTACGCTAGCAGTGTAGAATGCTGCGGTCTGATCTACAGCAAAGAGCTGTTTGCCATTGTCGCTGTACAAGCCCTGGTTCCAAAGTCTGTTCATCCATTCAAGGGTTTCAATACCGCGGTTGTTTTCGTTAAAGCCGAATACGTACTTGCCGGTATAGGGATCTTCGATAACGGCGGAAAGACCGTTACTCATAAGTATGTACCATGCGTCGTCGTGCAGGGAGTTTGTTACCCAAGGAGTGCTTGCGGTGTCGTAAGCCTTAAGGGTGTTAAGAATGGCTTCATAGTTGGACCAATTCCAGTTGCCCTGCTCCTGATATACGTAGGGAAGTTCTACACCCGCATTTTCAAGCAGCTCTACGTTAAACATAAGAATACCGGTAAAGTTGGGAACCTCTGCCCAGGCATTGGGGAAGAATCCGTAATTTACGCCGTCATATCTTGCGCACTGGGTATAAGCGTTGTAGCCCCATTTTTCTTCGTCTTCGTAATCGATGGTTTCGATTTCGTTAAGAGCATAGAGGGCGTCCATGTGATAAAGTTCCCAACCGATCTTTCTGGAAGTACCCATAAAGATATCGGGAACGTTCTGGGAAATAGCCATACGCTGAAGAAGCTCGGTAGATTCGTTCTTCATATCTTCGATTATAAAATCAAGACCGTAATCTTCTCTCAATTCTTCATATCTGGCGAGCATAGCGTCGCCTCTGTCAGTAGAGTTGATAAGGGAAGGATGATATGTTTCATAGTAAGAGTTACCCCATCTGAAAGTAACGTATGCAAACGTATCATCGCCTTCGTTACCGCCGTCAACTTTCTGGACGGTACAAGCAGTAGCGAACATCATAAGGACCAGCAATAAGATTGCCATGATTCTTTTGATCATAAAAAAACCTCCGTGTCGCCGTTTACAGCGACTTTAATAAATGTGAGTTCTTTTTTAATTTGTAAGCCTAGGGTGTGTGCAGCCAACAAATAACTTCATTATATTATAACATATTTTTTGTCCCTTGTAAAGAGGTTTGAGAAAATAAAATTGAAAAAATATGTTGAATCTTAAAGTCTTTTGAATTATTAATAGAACAAGAGCCACCCCTTTTAGGGATAGCTCTTTGAATCGAGTTAAAATATTCTCTTTTTAAGGACTGTAACCAGTCTGTGCAGAGCAGGGGAGAATACGGTGTTGACAAGGAACACAAAGATGAAGTTGATACCTGCAACGCCAACGACCAGGAAGTAAATTACCGTAGAGCCTTCAGCAACGAAGTTCGCTTTGAGGGTGTCCGCAATAAAGAGACCGCCGACTATGAAAATACCGGTGTTGATTACGGGAACAAGTGCCGAGGCGAGAATTGTTGCCCAAAGTGAATTTTTCTGCTGTAATCCCTTAAAGACAAGGCCTGCAACCAAACCTGCAAGTGAAGTCTTTAATGTGCAGATCAAACAGGTCGCAATGGGATTGTTTGCAAAAAGAACTGCCGTAAATACGGGGTCCATACCCATTACGCCGTAGGTAATAAATACAACGAGACCGTAAATAAGACCCAAAGCAAAACCTGCCCAAGGCCCGAGAATCATAGCACCCAAGGCGATGGGAATCAAAGTCAGACTTATAGGAGTGCCGAGGAAGGGCAAACGTATGCCGATACCTGAAAAATGAAGCAGTAAAACAATTGCCGTAAGTATAGCAAATTCAGTCATACGAATTATGGATTGATGATTTTTAGCCGACATGAAAAAGGCCTCCTCTACCAAAATTTACAGGTATATTATAGTGTAAAAGTGTGACAAGACAACAATCTAAATTTATATAAAATATGAATAATCCTGTCGAAAAAAACAAGGCAAAAGGCTGGTTTGTGAAATGATTGTGAACTTATGAGAGAGGCATTGACAAATCCCTTTTTTTGTGATATAATACCAAAGCAATCGCAAAGCCGACCAATAGAGCCGGGGGACGATGTGCCGGAGTGGCGGAATAGGCAGACG
>JAZRLW010000023.1:0-7231 GCA_045647025.1 Eubacteriales bacterium | reverse complement strand
GTGCTCGGTGCTGTCCTTTATGTACTCGTCAAGGTCTTTTCGCAGGACGGTATAACGTCGGGTTTTCTTACCGGTGTCCTTGCAGTGAATCATTCCGTTTTGGAGCATCCAGGCACATCTACGTTTGCTGATATGCAGGATCTTGCAGATCTGCTCTGCGGTGAGCTTCTCACTTGGCATTGCGTCTTCTCCCTTTCATACGCTTTTCCCAGTCAGGCTCATCGTCGGTGGTTTCGACGAGGTAATCGATAAGGTCTGCCTTGCTGATAAGGCGTTTCCCTCGGTATATGTATGCCGTCAGCTTGCCCTCCTTGATGAGTTTTTGGAAGGTATTCTTTCCGATGTGCGACCATCTTGCCGCTTCTATGACGGTGAGCACGTCGGGACATTTACGGAGCAGATGCTCCAGCCCTTTTGTCTTTTCTTCTGTTGTCATTGTTGCGACTCCTTTCTGTTTTGTCAGCACAAAGGATATCACAAAGAAACGTAAAGTCCAGAGAGAATCGGGAGCACTCTTGAAATTTTCAAGATTTTTTGCTATAATGTTCTCAACAAACGCGGCTAATTTGGGAACAAAAAAGTGACCACCCGTCCCTTTGGCCTTGCGAAAGCCGTGCATTTTTCTCGGAAAGGGCAATAAAGTGGTCACTAATCGGCTAAAATATGCGGAAATTAGGGACGTAGAGGGACGTGGAGAGATGCTTTTTACAGCTTCTCGAAATCAGTTTGCGAGCAATCGCACGAGGGTTCGAATCCCTCACTCTCCGCCAGCGCGGCTCAGACCGCGAAATGAAGCCGCAAAGTAGGGATACTTTGCGGCTTTTGCAATATGATAAAGGGAGGCATTGCTTTATGAAAGAAATCAATAATAATAAAAAATATGTAAGTGATGATCCTCGCCTTTTGGCAGAATGGGCTGCAGATAAAAATTCGGAGAATGGGCTATATCCCGATAAAGTATCTCATGGTAGCACAAAATATGCCTTTTGGGTTTGTAATAAAGGCCACGAGTTTAAAGCTCGGGTAGATCACCGCTTCATTATGGGTTCTAATTGCCCTTATTGTGCAGGAAAGCGTCCTGTTGTCGGTGTAAATGATTTTGCCACTTTATATCCGGAACTCCTTGTGGAGTGGGATTATGAGAAAAATTTAAAACAGCCACAAGAATATCTTCCATTTTCCAATAAAAAAGTATGGTGGATATGTGCGCAAAACCATAGTTGGCAGACAGGCATTAATCATAGAGCAAGCGGACATGGTTGTCCTGAGTGTGCGATAAAAGAAAGAGTTTCTTCAAGAATTAGTGCCTTAATTGATAGGACAGGTTCTTTGCGAGAAAGTTGTCCGCAAATAGTTAAGGAATGGGATATAGAGAAAAATTTACCGCTAACTCCAGATGATGTAACTGCTGGGTCAAACAAATATGTTTGGTGGTTATGTTCCTCGTGCGGAACCTCGTATAGGAAAACAATTGCTTCTCGTGCAGCCGGTGGCGGTTGTGCTGTCTGTGTAGGGAAAAAGGTGCTTACAGGTTATAATGATCTTAAATCAAAATTTCCTGATATTGCAAAAGAATGGAATTATGATTTGAATGATAATTTATTGCCTTCTGATATAACGGCCGGTAACGATAAAAAAGTATGGTGGCATTGTTCCGTATGTGGATATGATTGGCAATCCGCAATACATTCAAGAACAGGCCAGAATACTGGATGCCCTGCTTGTGCCGGTAGGGTTGTGGTTAAGGGACAAAATGATTTAACAACCACTCATCCTAATCTTGTTGCTGAATGGTATTCTGACAAAAATAGAAATCTTACTCCTGAAGATGTTACCGCAGGGAGTAATAAGAGAGTTTGGTGGAAATGTGAAAATGGACACATATGGCAAGCCAAGGTTTGTACTAGGGTTAAGGGTAGAGGTTGTCCTTATTGTGCACAGGGAAAGCGCCTTATAGCTAGATTGAATACTCTCGTGATAAAAAATGGAAGTCTATATGATAATAATTTCGCAATAGCTAAGGAATGGCATCCTTTAAAAAATGGCCAGTTGTTACCTACATCAGTAACCTCTGGTTCCGATAGAAAAGTTTGGTGGCAATGCGAGCAAGGGCATTCATGGCAAGCTACAATTTCTTCCAGGGTCAGTGGGAATGGTTGCCCTATTTGTAGTGGAGAAAAATCGACCTCTTTTCCAGAGCAAGCCATTTTTTATTATTTAGCTAAGGTTACAATGGCAATTAATCGCTATAAATGCAATAATATAGAAATTGATGTATTTCTTCCAGATCTCAATGTTGGGGTTGAATATAATGGTCGTTATTATCATAAAGCGCGACATGAGAAAGATTTGAAGAAAGTTGAATTATTATCTAAAATGGGTATTAGAGTTATACGGATTGAAGAAGGAGATGAAGATAAAAGGGATAAAGACGTTCTGTATTACAAATATACAGACAGGCATTATAGAAATTTAGATACTATCATAGACTCATTATGCCGTATTCTTAATTTGCCATTAATTGATGTGGATATTATGCGTGATTCAAAAAATATATATGAATCATATGTTTCTGTAAATAAATTGAATAGCGTTGCGGCAAAGTATCCCGGGCTTATTGAAGAATGGAATACTGAGAAGAATGGAAAACTATCTCCATGGCAAATATCGTATGGGGCATCAAAAAAGGTTTGGTGGAAGTGTAAAAAGTGTAATTATGAATGGGAAGCGGTTGTTTCGTCAAGAAGAAAAAGTGGTTGTCCTTGCTGTGCCTCTAGAGTTATTGTGGCGGGAGTAAACGATATGGCCTCAAAGAATCCAAAACTTGCAGAAGAATGGAATTATGATAAAAATGATTTGTTGCCAACGCAGGTATCTTCTAATAGTCACAATCATGTTTGGTGGAGATGTGAAAAAGGTCATGAGTGGATAGCTGAAATTAAAAGCCGTAATCAAGGATGTGGATGCCCTACGTGTTATAAACTGGGATTGAAAAAGTACTCTAAAGAAGGAGAGTTATAAGAAAATAACCATAGTATCGTTTGTTGACAGTATGTTAGTTGTTATTGCAGTTTGCTACACAGTGGCCGCGGAAGTTGTTTTGTGTTCATCAAACCCAGTAAATCTTTGGCTGTTACAACAATAAAAATAGCGGCGGCAGGATTATTCCTGCCGCTGTTGCTTATTTATACCTTTTTAAGGGCTTCTTTTTTCTTTATTTCTTTGTTTATGATCCAGAGGAGTATTATTGCCAGAATGGTGGCACAAAGGTTAACGCCCACGAAATTGAGCCATATTCCGTCAAGCCCCATATTCCAGGCGGCGCCCAGAATGAGAACGGGGAAAACGAATGCTACAGCTACCGACATAATGGTTGCAAGGGCGGGCTTTTCTATTGCACTTAAAAAGCTCTGGGTGGTAACTGCCATCCATCGGAAGAGATATGCAAAGCAAAACAGTCTGATAGCGTGAGCCGATACCTCAAGAAGCATTGCGTCTTCTGCATTGGCAAAAAGGGATGCTACTCCATTGGAGAAGAAAAAGAGTATGGCCGTGGAAATAAGGCCTATGGTAGCCGTCCCCATATACGCGCATTTTACTATCTTTTTAACGCGACCATAGTTTTCAGCACCCCAGTTATAGCCTATTGCGGGGGCAAGGGAGTCGGCGATACCGTAAAGAAGGGGCCATGCAAGGTCACTTGCATACATCAGCACCGCATATACTGCGACTGCAGTTGTGCCGCCGCCTTCTCCGAAGGCTTTTGCGCCAAGGGTCATAAGGGAAATGTTTATAAGTATAGATGTTATTCGTCCCGAAACGTTGCTGAGGAAGACGGGGGAGCCGCAGGCGGCAATCTCCTTAATCATTCCAAAGCTGAATTCAGGCTTGGCAAACTTCAAAAGAGTCTTTTTTGCTAAAAACGGAATCATTGCAACTATGGAGCAGGCACTCATTGAGACTGACGTTGCCAGTGCCGAGCCCACAACATCCATTTTGCATCCCAGAAGGAAGAATGTGAGAAGTCCCAAAGTCAGAAGGTTGCAACAAATATTGATAACCATACTCGTTTTTACAAACCCGCTGATACGCAGGTAATTATCCATTGCAAAAAAGATGGTTGCCAAGGGGCCGCAAAGGGCGGCGGTTCGCAGGTATCTTACCGCAGTATCCAGCAGAACGTCATCCGCCCCCATCATTCTTGAAAGGGGCTCTGCGGCAAAGAACATAATGCTGCCCATGAAAACGGCGGCAAGAAATATCATAATTATCGAGCAGGAAAAAACGTTGTTTGCAGTTTTTTTATCTCCTTTGCCCAATGCTATTGAGATGGGTACCGAGGCGCCCACGCCGATAAGGTCTGCAAGTGAGAAATTTATCATTACCAAGGGCATTGCAATATTAACTGCAGCAAAGGCCCCTTCCCCCAAGGTATGACCTATAAAAATGCCCTCGAAGATGCTGTATACGGACATGGCGAACATGCTTACCATACCCGGCAAAGCCACTACGAAAAATAGCTTCCATGGCCTCATGGTGGCGTACATCTTTTCTGCTTTCATTTTTATCCTCCTCAAAATTTCAATCTAACTAACATTATACCTCTAAAGCCTATTTTTGTCAATAGATTTAAATCCGATTGGAGCCAATTGGCGGATAGTTTTTGCAACAGGTGGTATACTAAAAAGAAAAAACGAGGAAATTATGGATGTTATCGAAGTTGTACTGACGTCGGTTCTGTCTGTGGCGTCGTTGTTCGTTATCGCTAAAATTATGGGGCATAAGCAGATAGCCCAGCTTGACTTTTTCGACTATATAAGCGGTATTACAATAGGGTCTATTGCCGCCGAGCTTGCAACCGGCCAGGAGATCACATGGAAATCTTTGATATCGTTGAGTATTTACGGGCTCTGTTCTGTATGTCTTAATCTCGTTGCTCAAAAAAATCCCCGCACACGAAAATATATCAACGGTACCCCTACCATTTTATTCGATAAGGGAAAGATTTTCCGGGAAAATCTGAAAAAGGCAAAGCTTGACATTTCCGAATTTCTTCTGCTTTGTCGGGAGCAGGGATATTTTAATCTTGACGATATACAGACGGCGGTGTACGAGCAAAACGGCAAGCTATCTGTTTTGCCTACGGCGGATAGCCGTCCGCTGACACCGTCGGATATGAATATTACCGTTACCTCATCTCATATAGGTACGGAAATAATTCTGGACGGCCGCATAATGGGGGACAATCTGTCGCGAATGGGGCGTGACGAAAATTGGCTTGAAAAACGCCTTGCAGAGCAGGGATTCAAGGATACGACGGAGGTTTTTCTGGGAATATACCACCCCGAGGACGACTCTTTGGCTTTGTACGGAGTGGGTTAAATAGAATCTCTGTGCGGAGATATATATAACGAGTCAAAATAAAAATCCACCCTCTGTAGGGGTGGATTTTTATTTATTTAAGCTCTTTTTTCATCCAGATGTGAGGCTGGCCCTGATCGTCTTCTATTTCGCCGAATTGGGTATAACCCAGTCTTTCGTAGAAGGGAGTGGCTTGGCATTGGGAGTGAAGCCATATTTCCTTGCAACATTTAGATAGGAGATGCTTTTCCGCCTCCGTTACGATTTTAGAGCCAAAGCCTTTGCCTCTGTATTCCTTTAGTGCGGCCAGTCTTCCGAGATAGAAGCGCCCTTCGGTTTCTGACGGGAATACTCTGCAGGTAGCTACCGCAAGTCCGTCATCATTGTAGATGAGAAGGTGAGTTGCAACGTTATCGGTATCGTCAAACTCGTCGTAAAACCCTTGCTCTTCCACGAATACTTTTATTCTTATATCCATAGCTTCGGGTGGGGGAGAGTTGAAAATCTTCGTCTTCATGCCTTTATGCCCTATAAATTATTTTTCCGTCGACCATAGTCATATATGCTGCTGCGCCCACGGTTGTAATGGGGTCTGCTGTCCATATTACTATATCGGCATCCTTGCCCTTTTCAAGGCTTCCCACTCTATCGCCGATTCCTGTCTGCACGGCGGGATTAATGGTTATTGCTTTCCATGCTTCCTCTTTATCAAGCCCCGCATCAACGGCAAGACCTGCGCAAAGGGGGAGATGCTGGAGAGGAATAACGGGTGCATCGGTAATAATGCTTATGGGAACACCTGCTTTATGGAGTGCTGCAGGGGTGGTGAAACTCTTGTTTCTAAGCTCTATCTTTGATTTGTTGCCAAGGCTGGGGCCTACGAACGCGGGATAGCCCTCTTCTGCCAACTCATCAGCAATAAGGGCACCGTCTGTACAGTGGTCGAGGGTAAGCTTTACGCCAAACTCCTTTGCTATGCGGATGGAGGTAAGGATATCGTCCGCTCTGTGGGCGTGAGCCTTCAGAGGTAATTCTCCCTTTATAACGGGTATCATAGCTTCAAGCTTCATGTCAAAGGGAGGATTCTTTCCGTCCTCTTTGTCTTTGAGATAACGTTGAGTTTTAAAGAGAAGTTCTCTTAAAAGAGCCGCTGTGGCCATACGGGTCATAGGGCTCTTTTTCATTCCCTGACCGTAACAGCGCTTTGGGTTTTCTCCAAATGCGCATTTCATAGCAATGGCTTCTTTTATTATCATTTTGTCTACTCTGTTGCCGTAGAGCTTAAGTGCAGTGAATGTTCCACCTACTATGTTTGCACTACCCGGCCCTGTACAAGCAGTTGTAACACCGTTTTTAATGGCGTTTTCAAATGCTTCGTCTTGGGGATTTATGGAGTCGATGGCTCTCATTTGGGGAGTGAGGGGATCGACTATTTCGTTATAGTCGTGACCTTCCCAGCCCATACCTTCGTTATCAAGACCTATATGACAGTGAGCGTCTATACATCCGGGAGTAACAAGTCTGCCTTCTGCATCTATAATCTCGGTTCCCTCGGGGGCGGAGATGTCTTTGCCCACTTCAAGTATTTTACCGTTATCATCTACGAGAACGCATCCCTGTTGGATGTCCTCGCTTACCATCGTTTTTACATATCCGTTCTTAATCAGTATCATAACTTATCCTCTCTCTCCGAAAAGTCACAGCAATGCACACCTTTGTTACCAAATTACGAAGAGCAGCTTTGCCGCCACGTGCCCAGGTCAATCCTATATATGTATTCATATGGAGAATTTCCCTTTTGGGATGTAGATTTATATAAGAAAGTATATCATAACCAACCATGGTTGTCAAGAGTTGTTGGGTAAGGTAT
>JAZRLW010000022.1:0-9992 GCA_045647025.1 Eubacteriales bacterium | reverse complement strand
GGTAAAGGTCAGTACGGTCACGTTAAGATCACTATCGAACCCAATGAACCCGGTAAGGGCTATGAATTCATCAATAAAGTTGTCGGCGGCGCTATTCCCAAGGAATATATTCCCGCTGTTGACGCAGGTATCCAGGGCGCTATGCTTAACGGTGTAGTTGCAGGTTACAACGTTGTTGACGTAAAGGTATACCTTAACGACGGTTCTTACCACGAAGTCGACTCTTCTGAAATGGCGTTCAAGATTGCCGGTTCTATGGCGTTCAAGGATGCTATGAAGAAGGCAGACCCTGCTCTTACCGAGCCTATCATGAAGGTTGCTGTTACCGCTCCCGAGGAATACCTTGGCGACGTTATCGGTGATATCAACTCCAGAAGAGGCCAGATTCAGGGTATGGAAACTGATAACGGCGTAAGCCGTGTAGACAGCTTCGTTCCTCTTTCCGAAATGTTCGGTTACGTTAACGACCTCCGTTCCAAGACTCAGGGCCGTGGCGTTTACGTTATGGAACCCAGCCACTACGCAGAAGTTCCCAAGTCCATCCAGGATAAGATAGTTGCCGGTAAAAAGGCTGACTAACATTATAAACAATAAATAATTTTTAATCAACTTTAAGGAGGAAATTTTCCAATGGCAAAAGCTAAATTCGAAAGAACCAAACCCCATGTTAACATTGGTACTATCGGCCACGTTGACCATGGTAAGACCACTCTTACCGCTTCCATTACCAAATTCCTTTCTCTTACCGGCAGAGCTCACTTCGAAGCTTATGATATGATAGACAAGGCTCCCGAAGAAAGAGAAAGAGGTATTACCATTAACACCTCTCACGTTGAGTACGAAACTGACGTTCGTCACTACGCTCACGTTGACTGCCCCGGCCATGCTGACTACATCAAGAACATGATCACCGGTGCTGCTCAGATGGACGGCGCTATCCTCGTTGTTGCTGCTTCTGACGGTGTTATGGCTCAGACTTCTGAGCACATCCTTCTCGCTCGTCAGGTTGGCGTTCCTGCAATCGTTGTATTCATGAACAAGTGCGACCAGGTTGACGACCCCGAACTTCTCGAACTCGTTGAAATGGACATTCGTGAACTTCTCGACAAGTACGAATTCCCCGGCGACGACACTCCCATCATCAAGGGTTCTGCTCTTGCTGCTCTCGAGTGCGCTTCTAAGGATCCTTCCGACGCTGCATACGCTCCCATTGCTGAGCTTATGGACGCTGTTGACTCCTTCGTTCCCACTCCCGAAAGAAACGATAACCTCCCCTTCCTTATGCCTGTTGAAGACGTATTCACCATTACCGGTCGTGGTACTGTTGCTACCGGTAGAGTTGAACGTGGTGTTCTTAAACTCTCTGAAGAACTCGAAATCGTAGGTCTTGCTGAAGAAACCAAGAAGACCGTTTGTACCGGTATCGAAATGTTCAGAAAGCTTCTCGACTCCGCTGAAGCTGGTGACAACATCGGTTGTCTCCTCCGTGGTATCCAGAGAACTGATATCGAAAGAGGTCAGGTTCTTGCTAAGCCCGGTACCATCAAGCCCCACACCAAGTTCAAGGGCGAAGTTTACGTTCTTACTGCAAAAGAAGGCGGCCGTCATAAGCCCTTCGTATCCAACTACAGACCTCAGTTCTACTTCAGAACTACTGACGTTACCGGTATCATCAGCCTTCCCGAAGGTGTTGATATGTGTATGCCTGGCGATAACGTTACCATTAGCGTTGAGCTCATCACTCACATCGCTATTGAACAGGGTCTCCGTTTTGCTATCCGTGAAGGTGGTAAGACCGTTGGTTCCGGCGTTGTTTCCGAAATCATTGAATAATCAGATTGTTGCTTAAATAATTTGATATAAAAAAGATATCCGCCGCAAATGCGGCGGATATCTTTTATGCAATAAAATCAGAGTTAACAGTAAACAAAAACGGCAAGCCGCAGAGCGACTTGCCGTTAATATTTTAATTAAATCTTATTCAGCGTCTTTTTTCTTGCCGAGAATGAGATTAACGATAATGCCGAGGATGAGGGCGCAGGCGATATTGGTAATATAAACTTTTGTTTCGCTACCAATAGCCATGGACATACCGCCGATACCGGGGATAAGGATAGCTGCTATTGTAAAGAGATTTGCATTATTATCGAGATTTACCTTCTGGATCATCTTAAGACCAGATACTGCGATAAAGCCGTAAAGAGTAATGCAAACTCCGCCCATTACGCAACCGGGGATAGAATCAAGGAATGCAACGAAGGGTGAAATGAATGCTACCAAGATGGACATGATAGCTGCTGTGAGAATGGTAACAACGGAAGCATTACCGGTAATAGCTACGCAACCAACAGATTCGCCGTAGGTGGTGTTGGGACAACCACCGAAGAGAGCACCTGCCATAGAACCGATACCGTCGCCGAGAAGAGTTCTGTGGAGACCGGGCTCTTCAAGAAGATCGCTTTCAATGATGGAGGAGAGGTTCTTGTGGTCTGCGATATGTTCAGCAAATACAACGAATGCAACAGGAATGTACGCAACTGCAACCGTAGCAACGTAACTCCATTCGAAATCTTTAACGCCTTCGAAAGCAGAGAGGAAGGTGAATTCGGGAAGAGAAATAAATGTGCTGAGATTTACTCCGTTGGCAACAAGAGCCTTGAAGGGAGCAAAGTCGATAACCATAAGGTTTGCGTTGTTTGTAGCCATGCCGATAAGGGTGAATATAAGGGCTACAACATAACCACCGAGAATACCGATGATGAAGGGGATGAGTTTAGCCATCTTCTTGCCGTATACAGAGCAAAGAATAACAACAAGGAAAGTAACCAAACCGCATACGAGAGACACCCAAAGATTGGGGGACATTATGAAGTAGCTTGCTGTACCGTAGGTTTCTTTGGGGCCGTAGGAGAATACGTCGTTAATAGCTGCGCCTGCAAGGGAAAGGCCGATAAGAGTAACTGTGGGGCCGATAACAGAAGCGGGCATGATCTTGCTTATCCAGTTAACACCAACGAACTTAACAACGATGGCAATAACTACGTAAACGAGACCGGCAAATACTGCACCAATGATAAGTCCAAGATAACCGAGAAGAGCGTTGCCCAAAGCGCCTGCGAAGGCAGCCAACATGGGACCGATGAATGCAAAGGATGAGCCAAGGAAAACAGGGCTCTTGAATTTGGTGAAGAGTTGGTAAACGAGAGTACCAATACCTGCTCCGAAGAGGGCTGCGGCTGCGGTCATTCCGTTACCAACGATAGCGGGAACTGCGATGGTAGCTGCCATAATAGCGAGCAACTGCTGGAAGGCGAAAACGATAAGCTGTCCAAACTTAGGCTTATCGTTTACGTTGTAGATAAGTTTCATAAAGACCTCCGTTTTTTAATTCCTTCTTATTTGGTGTCGTGGAGTTCGACGCAGGTCTTGGAGTCGTATTCATCTATGCAAACCTTTACTACCTCGGTTTTTGAGGTGGGGAGATTCTTTCCAACAAAATCTCCTCGGATGGGCAGCTCTCTGTGTCCTCTGTCCACAAGTACGGCAAGCCGTATCGCGGCCGGTCTACCCGCGTTCATTACGGCTTCCATAGCCGCACGAGCGGTTCTTCCCGTATAGAGAACGTCGTCCACCAGCACCACCGTCTTACCTTGAGGACTTTCGGGGAACTCGGGCTTTTTGCTCGTAGGCTCGTCCGAAATCATGGTAAGGTCGTCCCTGTAATGGGTAATATCCAACATTCCTATGGGAACCTTGACCCCTTCGGAGCGCTCGATATTGGCTGCCAGACGTTTCGCAAGAGGAACTCCGCGTCTGTAAATACCGATGAGCATAAGCCCTTCGGCACCGTTATTTTTTTCAATAATCTCGTGAGCCATTCTTATCAAAGAGCGTTCTACCGCTGACTTATCAAGGATTTCAGCCTTAAACACGAAAACTCCTCCCTTCTGCCTGTCCTGAAAATTTGCATAAAAAATCGTCTTGTCCAAAACGGTCGATCGCCTGCTGACAAGACATAAATCCACTACCCCCAAGGGTTGGAATATATGAATCTTATCGGCATCTCGGTACCAAACTTAAAGATTTTTTACTCCTTAATGATAGCATTTTTTACATATTATGTCAATAGTTTTAACAGTTAGTTCAAGATTTATTTTGACAAAAAAGACCCAAAAATTTCTCAATTCTCATATATTTTTCATTTTTATTCGGCAGGACTTTATGGCCAGATATTTATCCCTTGTCGCCATGCCTCCCCGCAGATGTCGTTCAGCCTTATTCTTTTTAAGAACGGCGTTCACTTCCTCAAAAAGCTCCACGTCATAGTGAAAAAGCTTCTCGGTAACGTCCTTGTGTACCGTACTTTTGGAAATTCCCAGCTCTTTTGCCGCTTCTCGTACGGTACATTGATGCTCCACTATGTATTCTCCCGTCTTAACTGCTCTTTCCTGCTTAAAGATGTATTCGGGATAAAGGTCCGTATTTTTCATTTTTCCGCCCCCAATTGAATTATTTTATTCAATTTCTATGACGGGGAAGGGGATTTTATGCGAAAAAATTCTCCCCACAACTTGTGGGGAGAGGCTATTATTTTTTATTTTGTTTATCCATAAATATCTTATTAACTGTGATTCCTGCCAAGCCCAAAATCGCCGTGGCTCCAAAAATTATTGCAGAGGTCCAAAGGCTTCCTTCTGCCAAGGTGTCACCTGCAAGGGTGCTGGTGATTATGCTCGGTATTCTTGCAAAGGTCGCTATGGCAAAATAGGTTAGGGGATTGATTTTAGTAAATGGGCAAAGATAGAGGAGTATATCTTTTGGAGTACCGGGGAGCATAAAGAGGATAAACACCACATACAAAAGATTTTTAGATTTAAAAATAAAGGAATACTTGGCGTTTTCTTCCTTTTCATATATGGTGGAAAGTTTATTTTTGCCTATTTTCCTGACACCGAAGTATATTATAATTGTTGAAATCAAGATGCCCACAAGACAAAGGGCAAGGCCACCCCAAATGCCGTACATAAGTCCCGCGATTATCTCTATGGGCTCACCGGGAATAAAGGCCACGAACACCTGCAGCATTTGAATTATCAGCAGCAGAATAGGTCCCCATCCACCCAGGCTTTTTACAAACTCGGAAAATCTTTGCTGATTTTCGGGCTCCTTCAAGGCAAGTATAAGGGGTAGCAAAAGTGCGGAAAGGCCTATAATAATGATTACGGCCACCGCTGAGAGTATAAGCGTTTTTCTTTTTATTTTTAAGTCTTTAAGCTTAAACATTTTTTAAGATTGGGGGAGAAGTCCCAGCTTTGTGATGTTTGTATCGGTGGCGAAGGTTACTACGTTAAATACCAGCAGTACGTCATCGGGAGATATTTCTTCTATGAGCTGTGAAACGTTTTTGTTGGTATAACGAAGGTCTATAAGGTGTATTTCGGAGTAATGCTCAAGGAAGAAGGGCAGGAGGCTATGGGAATAGGAATCCTTTATCATAACCAGAGTTTTACCCGAATCAGCGGAGGTTTCTACCGTATAGTGTGCGGGATTTCCGCCCAGGAAATAGGTGTACTTATCCTTTATTTCAAGGGCTGATTCAAGATATATGGAGTCTGTCTTTACTCCGTCGTCGCCCCAAGCCGTGAGGGTAACGGGGGCGTTGAGGTCAAACCTCTGTATAGTGTCTGCCTCAACTGGGAAGTTCCCCTTTGAGAAGAATGTGCCTTTGAAATCCTTGGAAACAGTAGTTATTGTATAATCATCCAGGGCTGAAGGTGTAAGCCCCATCTTTGAAGCTATTGCCTCATATCCATAATATGCACCCAAGGATGTCCAATGATGGTCGGTACGGTAATAAATATACTCGTCGCCGTGAGCCTTAAGGTCTTGAGTTAGGGTAATTTTTGTAAAAAGGTTATCCGATATGCTTGAATACAGGCTGTTAATATACTCTTCCTGGTCTCTTACGGGAGCAAAAGCGGGTAGCTTGTCCTCAAAAACACATACGGAGTTGGGTACCATTGCGATATAGAAGTGTATATCACTTTCTTCCCAATGCTGGGAGAATCTGTTTATGGCCTGTATCTGGCGCTTATAAAGGTTCATATCTATATCGTCGAAAACCTCAAGGAGATATCCGTCCTCGCCCAGGTAGACCCCGTTGATGTCTTTTTTAAGAATAGAGGATTTTATAACGCTGTTTGCCGCCATCCAAGAGTCGCGGAAGGGGAACTGGTCTATTACATAATCCTCGATTTCAGTCATAAAGCTTCCGTCGATTATTTTTGAGAGGGAGAGCGTGGGAAGCTGCTGGAGGGTACGATTTTCGTTATCGGAAAACTCTCTGTCGGGCATTACCAGCAGAAGAATGCCGAACACAGATATGAATATTATAAACAAAACTGAAAGAATGATATTGAATTTTTTCGACACTGTTCTGCAGTCCTTTCGGAGAATATTTGCCAAAAGAGGTCGCCGCTTTGCGACGACCCCTTGGTGGTGCTGGTAAACGGAATCGAACCGTTGGCCTGTTCATTACGAGTGAACCGCTCTACCGACTGAGCCATACCAGCGTTCTTCTTATTCAGAAATGGTTGCTATGATGTCAACGCCCGTTCCTGCAACGTTGCTGATGATCACATCACCCATCTGCACGCCTTCGGGCGCACGGGTCTTTTTGATCTCTTCCATTATTTCGAAAAGCTTGCTCTTGGGTACGGGGGAAGCAGACTTTACGGGAATTTTGTGGGATGCATCTGCCGAGAAAACAGAGGAGGTAAGAACTCTCTGGGGGGCAATTACTTCCGCAGAAGCGTATGCAAGACCTCTCTTGCACTTATTGCCTACAACTTCAAGGACTTTATCACCCTCATAATTAACGGTTATGGTACAACCCACGGGGCAAATTACACAGGTAACATTTTTAGAAGACATATCGATCACCGAGATCCATTCTGCTTATTAATATAAATTCTACTATAGAATTTACGCCTTATTATAGCATATTTTTATTGCCTTTTCAATAGCGGCCGCCCAAATTTCTCATAAAGTTAACAATGTGTAACAGCTGACCAACCTATACTCTATATGATGCTTGACAATGGGCGTTTTATGTGTTATAATCAATAAAAACTTGTGGAGGGATGCACTTGAAGTTTAAACATAAAACCATAAATACCCAAAGGCTTAAGCTCCGCCGCCCTCTGCTTTTTGACGCTGAAGATCTTTTTGTCTGTACCAGTAATCCAAATGTGGTCAAGTATGAGGGGTGGCGAAGACATGCGAGTCCTTTTGAGACTCTGAACTTTGTCAACAATCTTATGCTGTGCTATGACGAGGGATTCTGTTATGATTTTATAATAGAAGAAAAGGACTCCGGCCGGGCTGTGGGGGTAATAAATCTCCATGATATTGATTTTACCAAGGATATCGGCTATATCGGATATTGGCTTGCAGAGGACGTCTGGGGCAAAGGTTACGGCACCGAGGCGGCAAGAGCCTTCGTTGAATTCTTTTTCAAAAAAGCGGGGATAAATGTTATATATGCCCTTTGTCATCCGAAAAATACGGCCTCATATAAGCTACTTGAAAAAATAGGGTTTCTTCCCGACGGAGAAAAAGAGGATTCTTATTTTGCGGAGAGGGAAGACGATACCAAAACGGCCGTGCTTTTAAGATACAAGCTTACATCTGCCGAATTTTTTTCAAAAGCAGGTCAATAAGTTCACAATATAATGTTGTATAATAAGTATAAACTAATCACGAAAGGAACTTTCGTTTATGGAAGAAAAGATAAACGGCGTATTTGAAGAGGAAAATACCGAAGAGACTACTCTCAAAGAAGAAGAGATTGTTGACGCACCTGTCCTCGAAGAAGAGCAGACCGAAATTACAGAAGTGACGGATGAGCCTTCTGAAGAGAAGGATGCTTTTGGCTTTGAAAACGACGGACCTACCTCCGTTTGTGTAATAGAAGAACAGCCTCCCAAAAAGAAAAAGAAGATAAACGCGGGGCTTCTTACAGTGGGAATAATGCTTGGCCTTATCTGCGTGGCTACTATTGCTTTTGCCATAGGTTTGGCTCTTGATAATAATACAAGCTCTCTTAAAATGCCCCCCGTATATACCCCCGATTACGAGTATACCTCATCCATTACCGAGGATAACGCAGTCCTTCTCGATAAGGCAGGCGTTGTAAATAAAGTTATATCATCCACTGTACTCATAACTACCCAGACCCCTATGGGCGAGGGCATGGGCTCCGGTTTTGTCTTTACCGAAAACGGTCTTATAATAACCAATGCTCACGTGGTTGACGATGCTCTTAGTGTTAAGGTCGGCCTTTACGACGGCACCTCTTATTTGGCAGAGATAGTTGGTATGGACACCGCTTCTGACATTGCGGTGCTGAAGGTTCCCGCAACCGATCTTGTTCCCGTTGACATTGGCGATTCTTCAAAGGTAGTTGTTGGGGAGGATGTGGTTGCTATCGGTAATCCTTATGATACTTCACTTTCTTTTACCAGTACCTATGGCGGCATTTCTGCCATAAGAAACAACTATCATTTTACAGAGTTGGGTATTCTGTTGGACGTTTTCCAGCACGATGCGGCAATAAACTCGGGTAACTCCGGCGGCCCCCTCTTTAACATGTACGGTCAGGTAATAGGCATAAACGCCATAAAAGTAACCGGATATGACAATATCGGATTTGCCATACAGATAAACAGCGTTCTGGACGTTATTGAGGATATTGTAAACACCGGCTCCGTTCAGCGCCCCACCCTTGGAATATCCTGCAAGACAGAACCGAATATCGGAGGCGTATTTGTGGCTACCGTGAATGAAGGTAGTGCTGCCGAAAAGGCGGGTATTCAGCCGGGGGATATAATCACAAAGTTTAATTCTCAGCGTGTTAAGTCATCTGAAGAGCTTATTGCGGCTCTGGGAAAATGCGAGCCGGGAGATAAATGTACCGTGACGGTGCTCAGAGATGCCGAGTCTATAGTGATTGACGTTATTCTGGATGAGGCGTTCTAAATAAATAAAATAGTAAGAGCCAAGCCCTTTGGGCTTGGCTCTTTTGTGTATTTACAATCTTATGTCGATAGCATATTTTACAGTATCCAAGGGAATACCTGTAAGCTCTTTTTTGATAATTATGGGGTCATTTTCGCCCTTGATGCTGACTTCTATTGCGGGAAAATTCTTTTTGGGATTTTTTGCAAGGTTTACTATTTCAGTCTTTTCTATGGAAGAGGTCTGAACGGGTTGGTATCCGAAAACCTTAAGCTCTCCGTCCTTGATTTTTACCGTGGGTGGAGCCAAAAGGCTTCTCAAGCCGTCGACAAAGAAGGAGAGGTTAAATACCTCCCAAGCCACGAACAGACTGAACAGCACACATTGGAATAACTTTTGCTTAAAATCCAAAGGGTCTGCCTGATAAAGGCTGATAAAAAGGGGTATCAGGGCTATCGCCATACCAAGGGAAAGAACAAGTCGTATAAGGTTCTTAATAATGGGGCGACGGGCTTTGAAATCAGTCATTCTTCTTGCCCTCCTTAATGAGTTGAGTTATGGCCAGATATGGAAAAATAAGGCTAATACATCCGCAACATACTATTCTCCACACCGAATCCCTGACAAATCTCACTGCGGGGGAATCTGCAAGGCCGAGGGATATTGCAGTATATATCAGCACTACCAAAGCCGCTACTGCAACAAGCAGTTGAAGGTAGGGGAGTATGCGGGATATAAGCTCGTTTACTTTCTTTATCACGGCTTTCTCCTTATCTTTCGATAAGACCGACCTTCTTGTATACCTTTCTCAAGGTCTTGTTTGCAAGATAGGAGGCCTTTTCAGCAGCGGAGCGGTACATTTGAATAAACTGGGCCTTGTCGGAAACAAGCTCGTTGTATCTTTCTCTGATACCTGCAAGCTCGCCGTCAACGACTTCGCCTACCGCAACCTTAAAGTCGCCGTAGCCCTTGCC
>JAZRLW010000021.1:0-1926 GCA_045647025.1 Eubacteriales bacterium | reverse complement strand
GGGTTGCGGAGAGGTTTAATTTAATATGAAAGAAAAATTAAAAACTCCTGAAGGTACTATAACACGTATACACTACATACTCTCAGGTCTTTTTTGGATACACGGATTACTGGTTGTTATCTTTAATATTGCCGGCCTAAGGGAGTTATGGGACATTGCGCGTCTCCCTTTTATTGCTATAGCAGGATTTATGCCTTGGCTACACATATTGGCTACATTTTTTGCTTGTTTGAAAGCGAAACAGAAAAAGCTTAAATATGCGCTGATAAATGCCGCAGCGCTTCTTGTCACGATTTTGTATGTTATTTCCATTGTTATCGCAGCCACTACATGGTTTTGGTAAAAAAACACCCCGACAGAAAAATCTGTCGGGGATATTTTTATACTTATTTGAACGCGTCCTTTACCTTTGACCAAAAGCCACTGTTCTTTTCGTAGACCTTGGAGCCGGTGGCGGCGTCAAATTCTTTAAGGATATCCTTCTGCTTCTGATTGAGCTTTCTGGGTATCTCAACAAGAACTCTGACGTACATATTGCCCCTGCCCTTGGTGTTACGGAAGGGCACACCTCTGTTCTTTATGGTGAACTCGGTGCCGGACTGGGTACCCTCGGGAATATGGAGCACCTCGGTGTCGCCGTCAATGGTGGGCACCGACTTATCGCAGCCAAGGCAAGCCTCAACCACGGTGATGTAAACGTCCAGATAAAGGTTGTTTTCCCTGCGGGTAAAGTACTTATCGGGGGTAACGGTAACAAGTATGTTAAGGTTGCCGTTGTATCCGCCCTTGAGGCCGTGGTCACCCTCACCACGGAGAGAAAGGGTCTGGCCGTTGGAAATGCCAACGGGAACGGGAACGGTTATAGTACGCTGTTTTCTTACAGTACCCTTGCCGTTACAGGTCTTGCAGACCTCCTTGATTATCTTACCCGAGCCGTAACAAGAGGTACAAGCTCTTTCGGTGGATATGGCACCGAATACGGTCTGAGAAACGCTCTTCACACGGCCTGTTCCGCGGCAGGCGGTACAAGTCTGGGGTGTGGTACCCTTTGCAGCGCCCGAGCCTGAACACTCGTCGCAGACCTCGTTACGGGAAACGGTTATGTTCTTTGTGCAGCCAAATACCGACTCCTTGAATGTAAGGGTTATCCTTACGTTAACGTCGTCGCCGGGAATTGCGCTGGATCTTCTGGTGGAGCCGAATCCGCCGCCTCCAAAGAAGCTGCCGAATATATCTCCAATATCGCCGAAGTCACCGAAGTTTACGTTAAATCCGCCGGTTCCTGCACCTGCTCCATAAGAGGGGTCTACGCCTGCGTGACCGAACTGGTCGTACTTCTGGCGCTTTTCGGGGTTTGAAAGAACCTCGTAGGCCTCGTTGACCTCTTTAAACTTCTGTTCGGCTTCCTGATTGCCGGGGTTAAGGTCGGGGTGGTACTGCTTTGCAAGCTTACGGAAAGCCTTTTTAAGCTCGTCGTCACCTACACCCTTATTGACGCCCAGGACTTCATAATAATCTCTTTTATCAGCCAATTTAAGTCACCTCTGCCCTGCCGTTTAACAGCAAGGCTCCGTACCGCTCATTTTGAGCGGTACGGCCCTTTTTATGCTAATTATTTGTTGTCTTCGCCGTCTACTTTGTAGTCTTCAACGTCTACTCTGTCGCCTGCAGCGGCCTGGCCGTTGGGGTTGCCCATGTTGGGGTCACCTTGGGGCTGCTGCTGAGCGTACATCTTTTCAGCTATCTTGTAGAAGCGCTGCTGGAGCTCTTCGGTACCTCTCTTGATAGCCTCGATATCGTCGGTAGCAACGGTAGCCTTGAGCTTTTCGATCTGCTCTTCAATGGGAGCCTTTTCGTCAGCGGGGAGCTTGTCGCCCATTTCCTTGAGGGCTTTTTCGCACTGGTAGATAAGCTGATCAGCACCGT
>JAZRLW010000020.1:0-1759 GCA_045647025.1 Eubacteriales bacterium | reverse complement strand
TACTTGCTATGGGGCTTAGCCTTTGCGGTTGTCTGGTAGTCCTTCCCGACGGGGATGACCTGAGTTGCATTGAGCAGGAAGACCCCAAAGCTCCCGTTCACGATGATAGCGGCGAGCCCGAAAATAATGGCGGTGAGGACGAGGAATACAGAGAGGGTGACGAAGAGCAGCCCGACGATGGTGGCGAGGTTACCGATTCTGTGGTTGATTCCGATGAGCCCGTGGTTGACCCCGATGAGCCCGCGGTTGACCCCGACACTCCCGTTGAAAATCCTCAAGACGGCACTGACGTTGTTATAGAAGGCCCCGTATTTGCTAACGACTGGGCAACCAACGATATTGAAAAGATGCTTCCCAATCCTCCCTTTGGACCCTGGGAGAAGACAGAATCCCCCGAAAATCTCCACATAATCGCCACTCCCTTTGACGTGGTAGAGTACGGTGTTGGCAGCCGTGACAGAATGGCTCTTGCCAATTATTTTGCATGGCTGAAAGGCATGGGCTTTACGGTTAAGGAAGTTGGTTATTCCTCAAAGGACGTTTTGGGTGCAGAGCTCCCCGACCATTGGCTCATCATTGACCACAAAGGCAGAGTTGCCCAGTTTTCTATCTATTTTTATGCCAATACAAAGGAAGGCCTTGTGGGCTATTCCATCATAACCTTTGAGCTTGAAACCTTCGGTATTGAGGGTTCGGGCAGCAGCGAGCCCTATAATCCCCAGCCCGACAACGAGCAGGTAATGGATATGGACGAGGTTCTTTCCTTCCTTCCCAAGCTGCCCTTCAGCGGCTTTACCGGCGGACACGTGGGCGGCAATATATACGAATACTCTGTTACGGGGCTTAACACCTCCGGAGCTACCAATCCCCCCGACTCCGGCGAGCCCGACGGCAAGGATAAGGACACCTTTATCGGCTATCTTGCAACCCTGATAGGTCTTGGCTTTGACGTGGTAGAAGTAGGCAACGGATACAAGTGGACGGCGGCCGACCGCTATGGCAACTTCGTTACCTTTATGATAGGTGATGGCGGTCTCTTCCTTACAATAGAGAGAGTGGCTGACAGCCCCGCCATCGAGGACCCCAAAGATGAGCCCTCGGGTACGTCTTCCGTAACCCTTCCCGAGCTTCCTTTCGGCGAGTGGACCAGAAGAGACGTATCTGCAACCCAGTACGAGCTTATCGGTACAAACGTTGACGAGTGGGAGATGTGCGAGGCCTTTATTTCCGACCTCTATGCAGCAGGGTATAGCGTTTTTGAGATATTCTTTGATCCCAGCCTTGCTTACGAGTATCAGGCTGAAAAGGGTAACGTTAAAATAAATATCCAGGGCGATATCCCCAATCAGAACGCAGTAATAACCGTAACTGAATAAAGATAAAAAACCACCCTTTGGGTGGTTTTTTTGTTTGATGAAAGTGTGTATTTTTTTGCAAAGATATTGACAAAAGCCCCCTTTGTATAGTATACTTACATTACTATGCGCGCAGATTTTCTGCGATTTAAAAGGTATAAAATTAATCATATATAAAACTAGGAGAACATTATGGCACGTTTTACACTTCCCAGAGATCTTTATCATGGCAAGGGCTCTTTAGAAGCTCTTAAGACCCTCAAGGGCACCCGCGCAATGGTTTGCGTTGGCGGCGGCTCTATGAAGCGCTTCGGCTTTCTGGACAAGGTAGTTGCTTACCTTAAGGAAGCAGGTATGGAGGTTGAACTCTTTGAAGGTATCGAACCCGATCCTTCCGTAGATAC
>JAZRLW010000019.1:0-3479 GCA_045647025.1 Eubacteriales bacterium | reverse complement strand
CGGCATTACTCTTCTCAACGAAAAGTACTAATTTTCATAATTTAAGACAAGGCGGAGAGTCTATCTCCGCCTCGTCTTGGTTTTTATATGTTCTTAGAATGTCCCCAAACAACACCTATTTTCTGTAAATGAGGAACAAATAAGTGGAAAATAATATAGCCCTTGAACTGAAAAACGTTTCAAAATATTTTGGTCAAGTCGTGGCTAACGACAGCGTTGACCTTGACGTCCGCAAAGGCGAGATACTCGCTATTCTGGGCGAAAACGGCAGTGGTAAAACTACCCTTATGAATATGATATCGGGAATTTATTTTCCCGACGACGGAAAAATCTTCGTTAATGGCGAAGAGGTAGTAATCCGTTCACCTAAGGATGCTTTTAAGCATAAAATAGGTATGATACATCAGCATTTTAAGCTTGTTGATGTCTTTTCCGCATCCGAGAATATAATTCTTGGCATCAATGACGGAATAAAATATAATCTTAAAGACGTAAATAACCGCGTTTCCGAGATTGCTCAGAAATACGGATTCAATATAGACCCACTTAAAAAAATACATGAAATGTCTGTTTCCGAAAAGCAGACCGTTGAGATAGTAAAGGTTCTTTACAGAGGAGCAGATATACTTATTCTTGATGAGCCCACGGCGGTTCTTACTCCCCAGGAGACCACCAAGCTTTTCAACGTTCTTCGCAGAATGCGTGAGGACGGTAAGTCTATTATTATCATTACTCATAAACTTCACGAGGTTATGGCCATATCCAATAGAGTTGCTGTTCTCCGTAAAGGTAAGCATATAGCTACCGTGGATACTGCTACCACCACAGAAAACGAACTTACAGAAATGATGGTTGGAGAGAAGGTCACTCTTAATATAGGTAGAAGTGAGCCCGTAAACCCCACCGTACGTCTTGAGGTATCCCATATAACCAGTACCAACGACGATGGTATAAAGGTTCTTGACGACGTTTCATTTGCCGCAAGATCGGGCGAGATTCTCGGTATTGCAGGTATCGCGGGCAGTGGTCAGCGTGAGCTTTTAGAGGCTATTGCCGGTCTTTATCATCTTGACAGTGGCGAGATAACTTACGTTTCTCCCAAGGATTCCGAAAAGGTTAATCTTAGGGATAAAAACCCTCTTGAAATACGTGAACTTGGCGTTCGCCTTTCCTTTGTTCCCGAGGATAGACTCGGTATGGGATTGGTAGGCAATATGAATATTACGGATAATATGATGCTCCGTAGTTACAGAAGAGGCAAGTCGGTATTTGTTAACCGTGCAAAACCCAAGAAACTTGCCGACGAGATAATCGAAAGTCTTCATGTTGTTACACCCGGAACAAATACCCCTGTCCGTCGATTGTCGGGCGGTAACGTTCAGAAGGTTCTCGTAGGCCGAGAGATTGCTGCTGCGCCCTCTGTTCTTATGGCAGCTTATCCTGTAAGAGGTCTTGACATTAACTCCTCTTATACGATATACAATCTTCTTACAAAACAGAAGGAAAACGGTGTTGCCGTTATTTTTGTAGGCGAAGACTTGGACGTTCTTATCGAACTTTGTGACCGTATCCTCGTTATTGGCGGAGGTAAGGTCACCGGCATCGTGGACGGTAGAAGCACCACAAAAGAAGAAATCGGCTTGCTTATGACTAAAATAGGTCATACAGAGCAGATTGCCGAAACTGAAGGAAAGGGGAATGAAGAATAATGTTGGCACAAAAGAAACAAAATGAGCGCTCAGTAAAAGAACCCCTTTTCCATATATCTAAAAGAGATGCTATGCCCTGGTGGTACGGCCTTATGGTCAGAGCTATTGCTATTGCTGCTGCGATAGTCGTATCTGGTATAGTTGCCTACTTCCTCACCGGCGAAAACCCCATAAGCATATACGCTTCTATGATAAGCGGTTCCTTCGGAACTCCCCGTAAGATATGGAAACTTCTCAAAAATATGTCGGTGCTTCTTTGCATCTCTCTTGCTATTACTCCTGCGTTCAAGATGAAGTTCTGGAATATAGGCGCTGAGGGACAAGTACTTATTGGCGGTCTTGCTTCTGCTGCTTGTATGTTTTATATGGGTGGCAAGGTAAGTGAACCCGTTATAATGATATGTATGGTGGGTGCTAGTATTATTGCCGGTGCCATATGGGCCCTTATCCCCGCAGTCTTTAAAGCAAAGTGGAATACTAACGAGACCCTCTTTACCCTTATGATGAACTATATTGCCGCTCAGCTGGTAATGTATTTTCTTCAGGTTTGGGTAACCGACGGATCCAGTGTTCTCGGTGAACTGCCCTTCGGTCATCTTCCCGTAATAGGACACAGCTATCTTCTGACTATACTCGTGGTTGCCGCTCTTACAGTGTTTATGTTCGTATATCTTGCTTACAGTAAGCAGGGTTATGAGATATCCGTTGTCGGCGAGAGCCAGAATACTGCCAGATACGTTGGTATAAACGTAAAGAAGGTAATTATTCGCACTATGATACTGTCCGGAGCTCTCTGCGGTGTAGCAGGATTGCTTATCGTTGGCGCTATTGACCACTCCATTACGGCAGGCGCTGTAGGTGGACAGGGCTTTACCGCAATAATGGTTTCCTGGCTTGCTAAGTTTAATCCCATAGTTATGGTTCTTACCACCTTCCTTATAGTATTCCTTCAGATTGGTTCAGGACAGGTTTCCACCGATTTTAATATAAGCGCCGCATTCCCCGACGTTATTACCGGCCTTATTCTTTTCTTTATTATCGGCTGTGAGTTCTTTATTAATTATCAGATAAAATTCCGTAAAAAAACAGTGGAGGGTAAAAAGAAATGATAGAATTTCTCTATAGCGCAATTCGTCTTGGCACTATCTTCCTTTTAGGCTCCACAGGCGAGATTCTTACCGAAAAATCCGGACATCTTAACCTTGGTATTCCGGGTATAATGTGTGTCGGTGCAGCAACAGGCTGTCTGGCTGATGCTCTCTATATAAACTCTCTTCCCAGCCCCGACGCTATAAACGGTTTTGTGGCCGTAATAATTGCTCTTTTGGCCTCCTTTATCGGCTCTATGCTAATGGGTGCAATTTACTGCTTCCTTACAGTTACCCTCAGATGTAATCAGAACGTTACCGGTCTTGTTCTTACCACCTTTGGTGTTGGCGTTACTACCTATATTATTCAGAATATAGATTCATTCAGTCGTGCAAGTAAGTTCTTTACCAAGCATCTCCCTATAGGTGATAAATTGGGTTGGTTTGGCAGACTTTTTCTTTCTTACGGCTTTATGGTATACATGGCTATCGTTATAGCTCTTATCTGTTCCTACGTTCTTAACAGAACGAGAGTGGGTCTTCACCTTCGTGCTGTTGGTGAAAATCCCGCTACCGCAGATGCTATGGGTATTAACGTTTCCCGTTACAGATACGTTGCTACTTGTATAGGAAGCGGTATAGCAGGACTTGGCGGTCTGTTCTATATTATGGACTACCTCAA
>JAZRLW010000018.1:0-2002 GCA_045647025.1 Eubacteriales bacterium | reverse complement strand
ATTCGGTACGCCCTCCCGGTTTTATTCGTAATAAATAATATGCCGAGGGGGGACCGTATATACCGAAAAATTATTCAGCGCCGTTGATAACGCGGTACATTTCCGAGGTCTTTTCCTTGGGCATGTGTTCCGCGGTTATGAGCACTTCTGCGGTAAGCTTGTTAGCACCGAAAGTGAGCTCAATTATATCACCCGGCTTGACTTCGGCAGACGGCTTAGCCGTTCTGCCGTTTACCGTGACGTGGGAAGAGGAGCAAGCCTCGTTAGCAACGCTACGGCGTTTTATTATTCTTGATACTTTAAGAAATTTGTCAAGTCGCATAACTCTTATAAGAAGTCTTACTTAATAGCTTCCTTAAGGGTCTTACCAGCCTTAAATACGGTAACCTTGGTAGCGGGGATGTTGATCTTTTCTTCGGGCTTCTGGGGGTTTCTGCCTTCTCTAGCAGCTCTGGTGCGAACTTCAAAGCCGCCGAAACCTACGATCTGAACCTTGTTGCCTTCTTTGAGGGCGTCGGTAAGGGACTCGAATACAGCGTCAACGATGATAGCGGTGTCCTTCTTGGAAAGACCTACTTTTTCTGCAACTGCAGCTACTAATTCATTCTTGTTCATGGTTTATTAACCTCCGTTAATTTGATGTAATAATACGTTTTATGAATAATCCGACGGTCGCCTCCGCATTTTGCGGACGGATGCCGTAGGTTTATTTCGAAATTATAAAGAAGTGTCTTCTATGAAATTTTCGCAGGCCTCGTAAAGGGATTCTTCACAGTCGGTACCTGAACTTCTACCCAGGGCACAAACGTTCATGAGGAGTTCGCCCATAAGTCTTTTCTTTTCTTCTTCTCTGTGCTCGACGGTAAGAGTTGCCGCAGCCTGAGCTATCTTTGTGGCGGCCGTATGCTTGTCTACAGTAAGTACGCCGCTTTTTTCGGCACGCTTGATCATCTTTTGGCCTCTAATGAGAGAGGGGAGAGATCTTGCTACCGCATCAAGCTCGTCCTTCGGTGTCTTCTGATTCTTTTCAATCTTTTTCAGATTTGCCCAGTTATCCAGCACCTGACTGCTGTTTTCCACCTGTACGTCTCCGAACACATGGGGGTGTCTGTAGATTAGCTTTTTGCAGATACCGTCGGCTACGTTGTCGATATTGAATTCCTTTTGGGAATCCGCAATTTCTGCATGAAAAACAACCTGAAGAAGTACGTCGCCGAGCTCTTCCAAGAGTCCTTCCGTATCGCCGTTATCTATAGCTTCTACGGCCTCATAGGTTTCTTCGATAAAATCGTTCCTTATGCTCTTGTGGTTTTGCTCCCTATCCCAGGGGCATCCGTTCTCGCCGCGGAGGATGCGCATTATCTCCACTAAATCGGCAAAAACATAGTTGTCTTTAAATAAAAAATCACTTCTCATATAGTATATTTTACAACAATTTTCGAGGTTTTTCAAGGACTTTTTATGTTTTACGAAATTTTCGTATGAATCCACAAATATCGTATATTTTAAAACCTTGTATTAGTACAAAATACACAAAAGCTGAAATGGCTATACAGGGCAAAATTGCGATTCTGTCCGAAAAAAATCGGCTTAGGCCACAAAATGAGAAATATGCCGCTCCGCCCATTACGGAGGCCGCAAGTAAAGGCTTTATTAGAATTCCCCAAAAATCCAGTCGTATACCCGTTTTTTTGCGTAAATGTATTAGGTTCATCAATGCTATTACGGGATAGGCCAAATCAGTGGCAAGAGCCGCCCCGAAAACGTTTACTGAAGGGATGGAAACAAGTATAAAAGTAGCGGCGGTTTTTACCCCGCAACCTATGGCGGAGGATAGTGCTGTAAATGGTGCGTTTCCCGTTGCTTGAAGGGTTGATGCTGATACGTTTGTGAATCCCACGGATACTATGGAAATTGCTATGATAGCAAGTAAAGGGGCGGCCACTGCCACGTCATCGGGTCTGCCCGAAAAGAGAAGGGTGAGTATTGGTTTTGCCAGTAC
>JAZRLW010000017.1:0-7709 GCA_045647025.1 Eubacteriales bacterium | reverse complement strand
GGTTATTCTGTCTCTGTACTTCTCAATTATGGGATGCTCGGGAGCAATAACCATAAAGGTAACGCCAAACATAGTATCGCATCTGGTAGTATAGATACGAAGGCTTTCGTCGCAACCGGTAAGAGCAAAATTAGCAAACGCACCTTCCGAACGGCCTATCCAGTTTTCCTGCTGAAGCTTAACGTTGGGGAGATAGTCAACCTTTTCAAGACCCTGAAGGAGCTTATCTGCATACTCGGTAATACGGAGATACCATACGTCCTTGGATTTCTGAACGATATCGCTGTGACAAATATCGCACTTACCACCCTGTGAGTCTTCGTTGGAAAGAACTACCTTACAGTGGGGACAGTAGTTTACCAAAGTAGTTGCACGGAAAACAAGCCCGTTGTCAAACATCTTTCTGAATATCCACTGGGTCCACTTGTAGTAGTTTTCCTCGGTAGTATCAACAACTCTTGTCCAGTCAAAGGAGAATCCTACCCTTTTAAGCTGAGAAGTAAACTTTTCAATATTGTTATCGGTTACTATACGGGGGTGGGTATTGGTCTTAACCGCATAGTTTTCGGTAGGAAGACCAAAGGCGTCGAAGCCTATGGGGAAGAGTACGTTGTATCCTTCCATTCTTCTCTTTCTGGAAACCACCTCAAGACCGGAATAAGCCTTTATATGGCCAACGTGCATACCTGCACCACTGGGATAAGGGAATTCTACAAGAGCGTAAAATTTGGGCTTTGAACGGTCCTTATCGGATGCGTTGAACACTCCGGCTTCTTCCCATTTTTTCTGCCATTTCTGTTCTATGACTTTGAAATCATGGTTCATTTTTCTTCACCTTCCAAAATCTGGTTTATATCAATCTCTACTCCGTCCTTCCAGAATCTTTCGAGATCGTAAAATTTTCTTGATTCGTTGTTGTAAACGTGGACTATAATGTCTATATAATCCAAAAGCACCCAACCGCCGTTATTAAGGCCTTCTCTGTGGTCAACGGTGGAACCCATCTGTTCGAGCTGATACTCACATTCGTCGGCAAGAGCCTTTATCTGTGAGGTTGAAGTACCGTTGCAGATAACCAAATAGTCGGCAAGAGATGAAACGTTAGCGATATCAAGAACTTTGATATCAATACCCTTTTTGCTGTCAAGAGCCTTGACTGCCGTTTTCATCATTTCGTAGCTATTCATATTGCTTTTCCTTTCTATATCCGAATAGTGTTTTCATCAAACACTTTATCGGGATTGTCTTCATAATATCTAACGTAGTATTGATAGGCGTCGTAAGTATCCTTGTGGATAAAACTCTTTTGGCTTGATAAATCTTCCATTGTATAAACCAAACAAAGGAACGCCGCTCTATCTATATCCGAAAACGCAAGCTTCCTGTAAAACTCAACGTCCTCATAATCTCTCGTGGGGTCAACGTAATCCGCAACGTAAAGAAGCTTTTCTAGAAGAGTCATATTGGCTCTGCCGGTGGTGTGATACCTTACGGCAGAAAGAATCTCTTCGTCACTTATTCCCAACTCATACTTCAAAACATAAGGAGCAGTCAAGGAATGATGCAGCTTTCCGTATCTGAGCTGAGCCTCGTCGGCGGGTATGTTGTATTTACTTATAAGGGCCTTCTGCTCTTCGGGAGAATCGTTTTTGGTAATATCGTGTAAAAGACCTGCCAGCTTTGCCTTTTCCACGTCTGCGCCGTATTTCAAGGCAAGTTTTTCCATAGTTTTCATAACCCCAAGGCTATGTTGATAGCGGTGAGGATTGAGCCTTTTGGAAAGAAGCTGCATATACTCTCCATAATCGCAAGCGGGTCTTTCAGTTTGCGGCAGCGGTTTTGAGTAAAGATCCTTCTCCGTCAAAAAAGCGTAAACGCTTTCGGGAAGATAGAGTCTTGCGTCCTCGTCCTTTTCCCTTATCATCTCCCTCACATCAGAAGAGGATATTTCGATAGGCTCAAAGGGTATTACCCGACATCTTGCCCCGTACTCGCTTTCAAGCCTGTCCTTTTGTTCAAGAAGTTTCTCTTTATCATGCCCGGTTCTTGAAAGGCAAACTACATTTGCTATTGAAAATATGGTTTCGGGGTCGCGCCATTTATCAATGGTCATAAACATATCAGACCCCGTATAAAGATATATCTCGTCAGTCTGTGAAAGGCTGTTTTTAAGCCATTTGAGAGTTTCAGCGGTAAAGCTTTTGTCACCGTTTTGCATCTCATAATCAGAAACGTAAACGTTTCTCATACCACCCACGGCCACGTTTACCATTTCAAGCCTGTCAGAGTCACTGATCTCTCTTTCAAACCTCTTATGTGGAGGAGTTCCCGTTGGCATCACTATAACCTTTCCCTCACCGATAAATGCGGAAAAAGCCTTGAGCGCCTTAAGATGTCCCATATGAAAGGGATTAAAGGTTCCTCCGAAAAGTCCTATTTTCATACAGACCTCTTATTATTTGGGAAGAACTATAACGGGCTTCTTTGCAGGACGGTAAAGAACGAATCTCCAACCTATAACCTGAACTATCTCTGCGTTGCAGACTTCGGCAAGGTGCTGTACGGCTTCTCTGGGAGTAATGCCGGAGTTTTCAAGGCATCTTCCCTTTACCAGCTCTCTTGCATCAAGGGCATCATTTACCTGCTTTACGGTATTTTCGTCAATACCGTTTTTACCTATCTGAAGAATGGTATCAATAGTATTGGCAAGGCCTCTTAAATAAGCTCTCTGTTTAGTGGTTATCATTTATTCAATTTCTCCTAATTTATCAAATAGAATTTTTAATGCTCTACCTCTGTGGCTTATGGCGTTCTTTTCTTCGGAAGAAAGCTCCGCCATAGTTTTTCCAAGCTCGGGAATATAGAATAATGGGTCATACCCAAATCCGTTTACCCCTCTGGGAACCGTGAGTATTTCGCCCTCACATCTGCCCTCGGCGGTTATTTTTCTGCCGTCGGGATAGATAAGGGTAATATATGAAACGAAAGCGCATCTTCTGTCCTCGACGTCATTCATTTTTTCAAGAAGAAGCGCGTTGTTTTCCGCATCGTTGCTCTCTGCACATCTGCCGTTGATCTCGGCGTATCTTGCCGAATAAACTCCCGGTTCTCCATTAAGAGAGTACACCTGAAGACCGCTATCGTCGGCTATCGCAGGCATTCCGGAGGCTTTCATTGCAGAATAAGCCTTTATATATGAGTTTTCCTCAAAAGTCTTACCGTTTTCTTCGGGATCGGACTCAACGCCCGCCTGGGCAAGGGAAATAACGTCGTACTTTTCACCCGCTATCGCAACAAGCTCCGCAAGCTTTTTTTTGTTATTTGAAGCTAATAAAAACTTTTCTTTCACAGGTCAAGCAGCTCCTTTGCAAAAACTTCGGGCTCAAAGGGCTGAAGGTCGTCCATCTGCTCACCTACTCCGATAAGCTTTACGGGAACTCCCGTAACTTCCTTAACGGAAAGTGTCACGCCGCCCTTGGCTGTGCCGTCAAGCTTTGTAAGAACCACACCCGTTATTCCGGTAGCGGCCTTAAAGTCCTTTGCCTGATTTACGGCGTTCTGGCCCGTGGTAGCATCAAGCACCAACAAAACCTCTTTGTCTGCATCGGGAAGTTCTCTGTCGATTATCCTGGATATCTTTGCAAGCTCATCCATAAGGTTCTTTTTATTATGAAGTCTGCCCGCAGTATCGCAGATTATAACGTCGATATCTCTGGCCTTTGCCGCCTTTATAGTATCAAACACAACAGACGCGGGGTCTGAACCCTCGTGATGCTTTACTATCTCTATATCGCTTCTCTGCGCCCATATTTCTATCTGCTCTATGGCGGCAGCTCTGAAAGTATCGGCAGCGCCTATAATAACGCTTTTTCCCTGAGTCTTAAGAGATGCGGCAAGTTTACCGATGGTGGTGGTTTTACCCACACCGTTAACGCCTACCACAAGGATTATAGAAGGCTTGGAGTTAAGGTTAAGGGTATTATCCCCATCCATAAGCTCGGTCAGTATACGGCAAAGCTCCTGCTTAAGAGAATCCGCATCCTCTATTTTTTTAAGTTTTGCGGTGTCACGGAGGGTATCTATAACCGTTTCGGAGGTTTCAACGCCCACGTCGGCCGCTAAAAGCAGATCAAGAAGCTCGTCAAGAAGGTCCTCGTCAACCTTTCTGAAGTTAGCGAATATGGAGTTAAATCCGTCGCTTATATTGTTTTTGGTCTTTGAAAGACCCTGTTTTATTTTATCAAGTAATCCCATTTAAATAACCTTTCGTGTAGTATTATCAAGCCATATCCTTTTCTATTTCGTTAACGTTTATGGTGATAATCTTGGATATACCCTTCTCACGCATGGTTACGCCGTAAAGTCTGTCGGCAATCTCCATAGTACCTCTACGGTGAGTTATGGCAATGATCTGAGTTTCGGGAGTAAGATTATACAGATACTCGGCAAATCTTACTACGTTAACGTCGTCAAGGGCAGACTCTATTTCGTCAAACAAACAGAAGGGAGAGGGATTTATTTTCATCAGAGCAAAATAAAGTGATATTGCAGTCAATGCCTGCTCGCCACCCGAAAGGGAAGACATATTCTTTATTATTTTACCCGGAGGAGCCACATATATTTCAATGCCGCTTTCAAGAACGTCATCGTCGTTAACCAGGGTAAGCTTTGCCTCACCGCCGTTAAACATCTGCTTGAATACCTTTTCAAACTCAACGCTGATTATCTTGAACTTATCGTCGAATATCTTTCTCATATCCTCTTCAAGGGAGGAGATGAGCTTTTCAAGACTTTCCTTTGCCTCGGCAAGGTCTTTAATCTGACCCGAAAGGGTATCGTGTCTTTCTTTAATTTCCACGTACTCTTCAATAGCAGAAACGTTTACCTCGCCCAGTGCACGGAGCTTTCCTCGAAGCTCTTCAGCACGGCCGGTAGCATCCCTGATATCCTCAGGAGGCTGATATCCGTCCCTTGCCTCGGTGGGAGTAACCTCGTACTCGTCCCAGAGCTTTGCCTGCATAGAGGCAAGCTTATCGGCAGCGGAATTCTTTGCGGCGGTAACCTTTTCAAGTTCGCGTACCAAGTCTTCCTTGCGGGCGTATATCTCTTTCTCCTCAGCTCTGCAGTCGGATATCTTCTTTTCCTGACGGAGTCTTTCTTCCGTCTTCTTGGTAATATCCGCATCATAGCCTGCAGTAGCGGAAGAAGCCTTTTCAAGAGCAAGAGCGAGCTGTGTCTTCTCTTCCTCGCAACCTTTTATGGAGGCTTTGAGATTTTCTATGCTTTCCGCGGCGTTAAGAGAATTGGACTTGTATCTTTCTATTTCTTCATCTATACGGAGAGTTTCGTTTTTCAACGACTCGCCCGCGTTGGTTATTTCCAACCTCTTGAGCTTAAAGTCATTTATTCTGGTAACCAATGCGTCGCGCTCTGCTTTAAGACCCGCGTGGGCATCTTCAAGGGCAGCAAGCTCGGCGTTAAGTCCGTTTTCCTTTTCGATAAGCCCCTTGTTAAGAAGTTCCAGTTTTTCGTTTTCCCCGTCAAATGATACGAGTTCCGCCTTGTTTTTAGCCGTTTCTTCTTTGATTAAGGTTATCTGGCGTTTTATATTTTCGGTATACTCACTATTATAAGAGAGTGAGCTCTGCTTTTCTATAAGCTGCTTTTCAAGGTCGTTAGACTCGCTCTGAAGCCCCGAAAGAAGAGTATTAAGTCTTTCGCTTTCTTTTTCCGCGGAGGAAAGTTCCTTTGCGCAAAGGTCATACTTTTCACGAAGCTCACCAAGCTTTTCCTTAAGGGATTCAAGTTCACTTCTTCTGCTGAACACACCTGCATTCTTTGCCGCAGAACCACCCGTCATGGAACCGCCCGCATTAACTATCTGACCGTCCTTGGTTACGATTCTGAAAGCGAACTTGTATCTCTTGGCTATATCTGAAGCATCGTCAAGGGTTTCGGCAATAACAGTACGGCCAAGAAGATTTTCCGCGATATCTCTGTATCTTTCGTCGAAGGAAATAAGATCTGAGGCTATACCCAAATATCCGGGCTCCATATCAACCCCGCGAACATCCAACTTACGTCCCTTTATGGAAGTAAGGGGAAGGAAGGTAGCGCGGCCGCCGTTTCTTGATTTGAGGAAGAATATGGCGTTCTTTGCGTCAGCCTCGTTTTCGGTAACTATATTCTGAATAGCCGCACCGAGAGCAACCTCGACGGCAGTAGCATATTCTGCAGGAACGGTAAGTATTTCGGAAACTGTACCTACGATGCCGCGGAGAATGCCTCTAGCGGCCTCCTTGATAACCATATGAACGCTTCCGGTAAAGCCCTCATGATTCTGTTCCATATCACGGAGCATAGTATATCTGTTTTCAGCCTTTGCAAGCTCAAACTTAAGATTTGAGCAGTTTTCGGTAAGGGAGGCAAGTTTATTTTTATGCAACTCACACTTAAGACTCTGGCCCTTTACCATATTTCCGTTTTCAGCTATTCTTTCCTTAACGGCGGCCATCTCTTCTTCCATTCCCTTACGGGCAACGGCAAGAGTATTAAGTCTTTCTTCAGCATCCTCTGCCTCGGTAGCCAAAGAGATAAGTCTGTCCTGGGCATCGGTTTTTCTCTGTGCCAGAGCAGCAGCCTTTACAGCAACCTCGCTCTTTTCAGAGGCCACTTCCGTCATGCGGTTTTTAAGATCAGCCATGCTCTTGTAGAAGCCGGTGTCCTCGGAGCTCTTTTCTTCAAGTTCGTTCTGAACGGCAAACAAGGATCCGTCAAGAGAGGTAAGTTTCTCGTTATTTTCGGATATCCGGAGAAGAACTCCGTTTTTCTTTTCGTTGAGTTCTTCTGCATACTTCACAGCAGCGTCAGACTCGTCGGAAAGTCGCTTTATATCGGCCTCTGCATGGGCTATATCGTTATCAAGAACCATTATGCGACCGCTATGCTCACGAACGCTGTCCTCGGTACGCTTTATATCCCCTCTGACAGATTCTATTTCCACAGTAAGTTCCGTTACGCGACTCTCTGCCGCCTCGGTCACGTCGGCCAGATATGCCATACGCATAGAGCAGCCCGAAAGGTCTGTATTAAGGGTATCTATTACCCCTTCAAGTCGGGTGTTCTCACCCGTAAGCCTTACGTCCTCGTAAAGCCATATACCTATATCGAGAACCTTCTTCTCTTCTCTGTAAGCAATATATTTACGAGCCTTTTCAGACTGCTTTTCAAGAATAGGAAGTCGGGCAGATATTTCGGTGAGTATGTCGTTAAGTCTGAGAATATTATCGTTTGTCATAGAGAGCTTTTTTGCACTCTCGTCACGTCTGTACTTAAAGCCGGATATACCTGCGGCCTCTTCAAAAACACTTCTTCGTTCGCTACTCTTCGCGCTTATTATGTCGGTAACAGCGCCCTGACCGATTATAGAGTAGCCGTCTTTGCCAAGACCAGTATCCCTTAAGAGGATTTGAATATCCTTCAGTCTTACCTGGGCTCCGTTGATATAATATTCGCTGTTTCCCGAACGATAATATCTTCTTGCAATAGATACCTCGGAGAAATCTATATCAAGCTCTCTGCCGCTGTTATCAAAGCACATGGTTACCTGTGCAAAGCCAAGAGCCTTGCGGGCCTTTGTGCCGTCGAAGATAACATCTTCCATCTTATTACCGCGAAGGGTCTTTGAGGACGTTTCGCCCATTACCCTC
>JAZRLW010000016.1:0-2132 GCA_045647025.1 Eubacteriales bacterium | reverse complement strand
TAGAACACAACCTTGACGTAATCAAATGTGCCGACTATATTATCGACCTTGGACCTGAAGGGGGTAACGGCGGCGGCACAATCGTTGTGCAAGGCTGCCCCGAAGACGTGGTTGCGTGCAAAGAATCCTACACAGGTAAATATCTCGCACCGTATTTTCAAGGAATATCTCCGAGAAAATAAGAAAATTGGCTAACAAATTTGTTAGCCAATTTATTTTTTATATTAATATATTCTTTTAATACTCTTAAAGAACTCAAAACAAGCTCTCTTTAATGCTGATATACCTTTTCCTGTCCTTGCGGAAACATAATAAACAGGCATGCCTGACGCTTTCTTATAATGTTCAATCTCAAATGAAGGTGAATCTGTATTAGAGTCGAGAGTGTCACACTTATTAAGAACGAGAAACATAGGCTTCGAATCCATTCCCAAAGAAGATATTATTTCTTCAGTTACTCGGATATGCTCTTCAGCTTCGGGGTCGCCTGCATCCACAACGTTAAGTATCAAATCCGCATTCACGGATTCTTCAAGGGTAGACTTAAAGGCATCAACAAGGGAGTGGGGGAGCTTACGGATAAATCCTACCGTATCAATAAATAAAATCTCAATTTCCGTGGGTATTCTATCTTCAGCAGTAGGCTTCATTTTGCGGACGGAAGTATCAAGAGTTGCAAAAAGCTTATCTTCCGCATATATATCTGACCCGCAAAGCTTGTTCAGCAGAGTAGATTTTCCCGCATTTGTATATCCCAAAAGGGCCACCGTAGGCAATCCGTCCTTTTTACGGCGGTTACGCGTTTGTTCTCGACGCTTGGAAACCTCTTCAAGCTTTTCTTTTATTGCTTTAATTCTGCGGTTAATGTGACGTCTATCCGTTTCAAGCTTGGTTTCACCGGGGCCTCGGGTACCTATACCACCACCAAGACGGGATAGGGAAGAGCCCATACCGCTTAAACGGGGAAGTCGATACTGCAACTGAGCAAGTTCTACCTGCAATCTACCCTCTGCGGACTTGGCTCTGGAAGCAAAAATATCAAGAACGAGAAGAGTTCTGTCCAAAATCGCAACGTCCATTATCTCTTCTATATTCTTCATCTGAGAGCCGCTTAATTCATCATCAAAAACGGCTATATCCACATCATTATTTTCGCAAAATTCACGTAATTCGCTGCATTTTCCGCGTCCAATATAAGTAGCGGAATCAGGCCTATCCTTCTGTTGAATAACGGTACCTACAACTTCGAGGCCTGCTGTCTCAGCAAGGCGTTCAAGTTCTCCAATAGAACGCTCCGCAGAGTCACTTTTATCATTATATAGGCGTACACCTACAAGAATAGCTTTATTACTCAAATTAATTATCCTCTGATTTAATTATTACGGAAAGTCAAGGAGTTAAAATATCTATCAACTCCGTTGGCTATACCGTCAACCATTTTTTGCTGAAAATCAGTACTGTTAAGAAGTCTATCCTCGGTGGGATTTGTAAGATATCCCATTTCAAGAAGAACTACGGGAACCTTGCAGAAAGAGAATATTGAAGAGCTGGTAATCTTCTGGTATCCTCTGTTATTTAATCCTGTTGCTTGCGAATAGCTGTCAAGAAGTAAAATGGCTGCTTTTTCGGAGAGATAGGAGAGGTTTTTATCGGGATAGCCGTCCCATACAGCAGGTGTAAGAGAGAGTGTTCCCGAAACGCTACTGTCACCCGCATATCCGTCACAGTGCAAGGAAATCATTAAATCCGCATTGTTTCTGTTTGCAACAGCAGCCCTCTCGGCACCCAACATTGAAACGCTTTCGTCCGACTTTGTGAGGATAACGGTGTAACCTCTGGATTCAAGTTCGGTTTTAAGTTTTTTTGCAATAGTGTGAGTTATTGTATATTCAGCCTTACCTGTGGATACACCCTCGGCGCCTAGCTTCTGATAATGGTTATATACCCACGACGATGATCTTGCAGGGTCAAGGTAAGGAGAGAGCCACACGTCGGACTTTTTCGCACCCGTGTAACTTTGGTGTCCAGGGTCGATTACTATGGTTTTTACGGTAAGGTCGGTATAATCGGGGTTATCGGTGGCGAAGGTAGTATAAACCTTATCTACGGCCTTATATGGCGTACCTATGGGG
>JAZRLW010000015.1:0-5562 GCA_045647025.1 Eubacteriales bacterium | reverse complement strand
GGCGGATTTTGCCGCGGATGCGGTTACTGTATGCCCTGTCCCGTGGGTATAGAGATAAACAACTGCGCCCGTATGATACAGATGATTCGCAGAAGCCCCTCCGATATATGGCTCACCCCCGCAAATCAGGCAAAGATGCTTAATATTGAAAACTGTATTGAGTGTGGCCAGTGTAAATCTAAATGTCCTTTCGGGCTTGACACACCTCAGCTTTTAAAGCTTAACCTTGAGGACTACAAAAATATTCTTTCAGGAAAGACGAAAGTGTAATGATAAAACTGCTTTATTCGGACAATGAGATTGCCGTATGCTTAAAGCCTGTGGGTATGGATTCGGAAAGCGACCTGCCAAAGGCTCTAAAAGAGCAACTTGGTGGGGAGACGTTTACTCTCCATCGTCTTGATAAAAACGTAGGCGGCGTAATGGTCTACGCCCGTACCAAAAGGGCGGCCGCTGACCTTTCCCGCGCCATTCAGGACGGCACCATGATAAAAGAATACCGTGCCGTAGTTCACGGCAATCCTCCCGAAGAGGGGGATTGGACGGACTTGCTTTTTAAGGACAGTTCCAAAAACAAGGTTTTTGTTGTACAAAGGGAACGAAAAGGGGTAAAGAAAGCAAGGCTTGAGTTTAAGCGGATTGAAACCTATTCCGACTCCACTTCTCTCGTTCACATCCGTCTTTATACGGGGCGCACCCACCAGATAAGGGTACAGTTTGCTTCCAGGGGCTTTCCTCTGGTTGGAGATAGAAAATACGGCGCAAAAGACGACGTGAAAGCTCCCAAGCTCTTCTCCTGTCGCTTAACCTTCCCATACAAGGGCAGGGAAGTGTCATTTGAAGAAATTCCCGTTTTTAGCAATATGTAAAAAATCGCTTTGGTAAGCGAAAAAATACAATTTCTAAAACTCGTGCGTAAAATTAGCTACACTTGTAGAATAGTAAAAAATAAGAAAACAAGAATGTGTAAAGTTAAATAGGTTTACACTACCTTTAAAAAGGAGAAAATTCCCATGGCTGACAGATTTTTTATGAGATATCCCGACGGAAAGACCAAGGCGCTGACCTTTAACTACGACGACGGTGTTGAGCAGGATTTCCGCCTTATAGAAATATTTAACCGTTACGGTCTTAAGGGTACGTTTAATCTTAATTCGGGAATGTACGCTCCCGAGGGAAATGTGTACGATCCCGGTGTTATAATCCGCCGCATGACGAAGGCTCAAGCTTCAGAGCTATATTCTAAAGGTGGGCACGAAGTCGCCTGTCACGGAGCACAGCACTCATATCTTGACAGCCTGCCTCCTTCTGCTATGGCGGCAGAGATACTTAACGACAGAATAACTCTCGAGGAGCAGTTTGGACGCATTGTCCGCGGCCACGCATACGCCTACGGTGTGTATAATGAGGAGAGTATTGCCTGTCTTAAGACTTGCGGTATCGTTTATTCCAGAACGGTGAGAAACTGCGAAAAATTCAGTATGCCTAAAAATTGGCTTGAGTTAGATCCCACCTGTCATCATAAATGTCCAAGACTTATGGAGCTTGGCGAAAAATTCGTCCGCACAAAGGAGTGCCGTCCCCTATTCTTTATGGTATGGGGTCACAGCTACGAGTTTGAAGAGGACGATAACTGGCAGGTGATGGAGGACTTTGCCGCCCTTATAAGCGGTAAGGAGGACATCTGGTACGCTACTATGGGCGAGATCTACGATTATATCCAGGATTTTGGCCGTCTTATCTATTCAGCCGACGGCAAGACCGTATACAACCCCACCGCCCGCACCCTTTGGTTTGAAAGCCACCTTACCGACGGCAAGACTGTTTCAATCCAGCCGGGACAGACTATTAGATTTTGAGAGAATTTGATAAAAATAAGAGGCGAACGAATATGAAAAACATAACTATTGGCGGAAAGTTTTCCGCATCTGCAGTATCTTTGGGATGTATGAGAATGAGCGGCCTTGAGGAAAAGCAGGTTGACGCCATTATGGATACCGCTCTGGAGAGCGGGATAAATTTCTTTGACCACGCAGACATTTACGGCGGCGGAAAATCCGAAAGACTTTTCGGTGAATATCTTAAGCGCCATCAGGGAGTAAGGGAGAATATCTTTATTCAGACCAAGTGCGCCATCCACGACGGTCAGTACGACTTCTCAAAGGAGCATATTATTTCATCCGTTGAGGGCAGCCTTTCCAGATTGGGCGTGGATTACATTGACTTCCTGCTTTTGCACCGCCCCGATACCCTTATGGAGCCCGACGAGGTGGCAGAGGCTTTTGACCTTCTCCAGTCCTCGGGCAAGGTGCGTAATTTTGGCGTTTCCAACCACAATATGATGCAGATGGAACTTCTCAAAACCGCAGTTAAGCAGCCCCTTATGATAAATCAGCTCCAGTTCTCCGTCACCGAAGCGGGAATGGTCACCTCGGGTATGAACGTTAATATGAAGAACGCCGAGTCGGTAATGCACGACGGCGGATTCCTGGAATACTCCAGAATCAAAAACGTTACCATTCAGACCTGGTCACCCTTCCAGTTCGGATTCTTCAAGGGTAACTTCGTTGATAACGAAAACTTCCCCAAGCTTAACGAAAAGCTTGCCCAAATAGGGGAGAAGTACGGCCTGACCAAGACCGGTGTTGCTGCCGCATGGATACTCCGTCACCCTGCAAATATGCAGCTTATAGCCGGAACTATGAACTCCGAACACCTTACCGAGATATGCAAGGCCGCAGACGTTATCCTTACCCGCTCCGAGTGGTACGGAATCTACCGCGCCGCAGGTCATTGTTTGCCTTGAGTGTAATAGCGGTATAAAATTGGCTCTTGCTAAACTATAATCTTGAAAGAGGTCTATCATGCAAGAAATAAGGATAAAAAATGGAGATAATCCCTTTACATTTACAGAAAACGAGTGTTCTTGTTTTAGGTGTGGGAAAATACCATATGAGAGTAATTATATGTGTGATGTTAGGGAAATTTCTTTACATATAGAGTCTTCTAAAGTTAAGAAAATTGTCAAGCAAAAGAAATGGTTTCGTACAGTAGATGTAGAAGTAGAACAAGAAATTATTGATAGATATATTCTACTTGTATATGCGAGGCGATATAATGAAGAAAAGACAATAAGAATAGATGTTTTACCAAATGAAATTAAAGATGCAGAACTTATTGTCGAACATATTAGTTCTAGATTAGAGAGCTTTAGGAAAATTAAGGAAGAAAAACAGCAGGAAAAAGAAAAGAAGCTGTTAGATCTTCGACTCAAAGAAGAGGAGAGGGTAAAAAACTGCATATATGATGTGGTTGTTATTGACTTTGAAACAACAGGATTAAAAAGCCCAAATCCTCTTAGCTCTTCAAAGTATGATGAGATTCTTTCCGTATCAATCATTGATCAAGATGAAAATATTTTATTGAATTCATTATGTAAACCACAGAATAGGAAAACATGGCCGACATCTCAAGAAATTCATGGGATATCTCCTGCTATGGTGAAAGATAAGCCTTCTTTTGAAGAACTGTTTCCTAAAGTCAAGGAGATTTTGTTTAAATCAAAGGTTGTTATCGCATATAATATTGATTTTGAAATGCAATTTTTGTTGGGATTTGATTGGGTATTTGATCTTCCTAATGATGACCTTCATGTTAAAGACCTTGTATGGGGACCAGACCCTATGCTTATGTATTCGGCATATAAAGGAACCGATAGGTGGCAAAAGTTAACGGCTGCCGCAAAATATTTTAAGTATAAATTTGAAGCACACGATTCTTTAGAAGATGTAAAAGCTACGTTGTATTGTTACAAAAAACTTATAGAGTATGTTCAGCAGAATCCTGAAAAAGAATTTATCTTAAAATATGGCTTTTGTTATGATAAAGGAATAAAAGCACGGTGGTTAGATTATAGTACTTATAAAGTTCGTCCCGACAGAGATGTTGAATTATGAGATCATTTTTTAGACATAGACTAAATTGTATTAGGCTTGAAGAATGCAAATATTATTCAGCAATTACTTGGCATATATAGAAATGTAGATGAGTCGTATCAAACTAACGATAAAGCCGTTATGCAGGCATTGAATTCTGGGGTAAACTCAACACCGAATCAAAGTGTGTCGCAGAGCTTATGAAGATGTATCAGGACCTCGCTAAATAAATAATTCGCAAAATTCAATAAAGTAAAATAAATTACACCAAAATTATAATTTTTTTATATTCTGGTGTAATTTATTTGCATTTTGTGAGAAATCGTGATGTTCTCGGAAATATTATATTTTTTAACGTATATATCTTGACAAAATGTGAATTTTATGTTATAATGTTTATGGGCAACATAAATAGCAAATATGTTGTTTAATATAAAAATACCGAAAGGAGTTTCTTTATGGAACTAAAAAAATGTCTGATATGGAACAGGCTTTAAGGTTGATGAATTACCGAGAAAGATGTCATTCACTGCATGTTTCCGTTTTTAACTATTTAAAGCAGCCAACAGCAGAAGAGGCCGCAATAATAAAAATGCGGTATGCTAAGCTTAAGGAGGATATTAAGTCAGATGCCCACTATGTGAATCTAATTAAAAATCGTGATGGTAGCAATTTTTATAGGAACACTTTTTCAAAAAATATTTTTGCAGCTTCAGCTTTTGGCTTTACTGTTAAAATTAATAGTTCTGTCAACCTTGCGATGGCGAGATCTGTTGAAGAGGCTTACTATAGATTAGGAAAAGAGGAGTTTGCAGAATGGGAAAAATTGATCAAGAAAGAAGATTAAATGTGTCAAGAAGAAAGAAAGTTAAAAAAAGGTTTCACGGTTATTAACCGTGAAACCTTTTTATTTATCATTATTCTCCCCTCTGAAACGCAATCCTTTTATCTCCGTTGAGTAGATAGATGATGCCGCAGTGCTTGAAGCCGTTCTTTTTAAGGGCTTTTTGCATGGGGATGTTGTTTTCGTGGGTGTCAATTTTTATATTGGGGCAACGGGAAAAGGCGTAGTCAAAGCAGGCGCCTGCAACGCCCTTGCCTCGGCCTGCAGCGCTTACGGCTATACGGTGAATAACGGCGTAGGGGCGTTGGTTGATCCACTCTCCGTCGTATATCTTTTTGTAGGTGGGGTCGTCGCCCTCGATATAGTAGAATACCCCCAATATCTCCTCTCTCTCAACGCAGAGGTAGAGGTCGCCGTCGACTATATCCTGTCTCGTCATTTCCTCGGGAGGATGGACCTTGCCCCACTGGTCGGGGTTGCCCGTCTGCTCCATAAAGGCTTGGGCATCGGTATATATCTTTCTGATTGCGGAGTAATCCGCCTGCAGGGCCTTGCGTATTTCCATTGTGCTCATTTCCTTCCGTTGGGGTTTACGGGTATTATTATTATACACCATCCTTTTGATATTTTCAAGGGGATTTATTCATATTTAGCACAAAGATGTTGACTTTTCGGGGAGATTAGATTATAATAAATACATAATTATATGAAAGGTAGACCTTTTATGCCTCTGTCAAAAGAACTCTGTAACGCTTATATATCAATACTAAAGGAGGAACTGGT
>JAZRLW010000014.1:0-2208 GCA_045647025.1 Eubacteriales bacterium | reverse complement strand
CAAGAAGCAGTCCGGCGGCCACGGCCAGTTCGGTGACGTTGTTATCGAATTCGAACCCTACGATGGCACCGAGCTCCTCTTCGAAGAAAAGGTATTCGGCGGCGCCGTACCCAAGAACTTCTTCCCCGCAGTTGAAAAGGGTCTTAAGGACAGCGCAAAGAAGGGCGTTCTTGCAGGCTACCCCGTAGTAGGCCTCAAGGCTACCCTGGTTGACGGCTCTTATCACCCCGTTGACTCCTCCGAAATGTCCTTCAAGATGGCCGCTTCCATCGCTTACAAGGACGGTCTTAAGCAGGCTAATCCCACCATTCTCGAGCCCGTTGGCTCTTTGAAGGTTTACGTTCCCGACAGCATCATGGGTGACGTTATAGGTGACATCAACAAACGCCGCGGTCAGGTTATGGGTATGAACCCCGCAGACGAACCCGGCATGCAGGTAGTTGAGGCTGAGGTTCCCGAGTCCGAAATGGCTACCTACGCCATCGACCTCCGCTCCATGACCAGAGGCAGAGGAAGCTTCGAGTTTGAGTTCGTTCGTTATCAGGACGCTCCCTCCAACGTAGCCCAGAAGGTTATCGAAGACGCAAAGGCTTCCATGACCGAAGAATAAGAATATTTTTCATCCCTCCGCTTCGGTGGAGGGATTTTTCTTGACAATTAGCCGATTTTCTGCTATACTGTAAGCATAATGATCCACAAGGGGTTTATAGCCATGATGAAGATAGGCGTAATGCCCAGCTCGTTGAAAATGCCCTTTAAAGATGCGGTAATTTTTGCCCGAGATATGGGAGCAAAGGGGCTCCAGCCCTACGTTACGGGCGGCGAACTCACCCCTGCCCTTTCAAGGGAAGAAAGAAAAGAGATTTTAAAGTACGTTCAGAATAACGGTCTTGTCTTTTCCGCACTTTGCGTTGATATAGGCTCTAAATATTTTAAGGAAGATGACAACCAAGAGCAGATAAATAAGGTCAAGGCCATGATGGATATGGCACCCGACCTTGAAACAAACATCGTCACCGCCCATATAGGCAAGACTCCCGAGGATATTAACGACCCCATACACGTAAACACCGTCCGTACCCTCCGCGCCCTTGCAAAATACGGCGAGGAGATCGGGGTGAATTTTGCAGTTGAAACGGGCCCCGAAAAAGCCCCCGAGCTTTTAAAAATAATAAAAGAGGCGGATTCGCCCAATATAAAAATAAACCTCGACCCCGCAAACTTTGTTATGATATCGGGGCAGGACCCCGTGGAAGGGGTAAAGATACTCCGCCACCTTATCGTCCACACCCACGCAAAGGACGGTATAAAGCTCCAAGAGGGGTACAAGGAAATGCCTCTCGGTCAGGGCAGCGTACCCTACCCCGAATACCTGTCCGCCCTTCGTGACGTGGGCTTTGAGGGATTCCTCACCATTGAAAGGGAAAGAGGAGAGACACATATTCAGGACGTTAAAAACGCATATACACTTCTCACAGAAATGCTTAAGAAACTCTATTAATTAACTGTTATTGGAGAAAAGTATGAACATCATTATTGCAGGCGACGGTAAAGTCGGATCAACCCTTACAGGATACCTTTCCGCAGAGGGACACAATTTAACTGTAATAGACCATAACCCCTCGGCTCTGGAGCTTACCCAGACAAGCCACGACGTTATGACCGTGCAGGGCAACTGCGCCTCCATGCACACCCTCATGGATGCGGGAGCGGAGAAGGCCGACCTCCTTATAGCCGCCACAGGCTCGGACGAGGTAAACCTCCTTTGTTGCACCACCGCCTACGGCCTTAACCCCAAAATCCACACCATTGCAAGAATCAGAAACCCCGAATATGCCGAGCAGGTTGCTGAAATGAGGCATATATTCGAGCTTTCCATGACCATAAATCCCGAAAGAAAGGCCGCCGTGGAGATAGAGCGACTCCTCAAATACCCCGGCTTCCTTAAAAGAGATACCTTTGCCAAGGGCAAGGCGGAGATAGTTGAGCTCCGTCTTGACGGCGACAGCAAGCTCTGCGGCCTCCCCCTTACCGCCCTGAACACGGTGGTAAAATGCAAGGTTCTCCTTTGTGCCGTTCTCCGTGACGGCGTTGCAATAGTACCTAAAGGTGACTTCGTCCTTCAGGAAGGTGACAGAATATTCGTTACCGCCCCCACGGAAAACCTCACCACCCTTCTTACAAATCTCAACATCATCACCCGTCCCG
>JAZRLW010000013.1:0-3382 GCA_045647025.1 Eubacteriales bacterium | reverse complement strand
ATGGTCGTGGCCGCAGAGAATGGTCTTTGTATGGTCACATTCGAGTATGGCGGCAAACATGCCTTCATCGGCGGGGTGGGTTCTTATTTTTCCGTGCATAAGCCCGTGGCAGCCTTCGTAGCCCTTATTCCAGAAAACGGGATTTCCGCTTTCCTCGAATCTTATTTCCTGAGGGTCAAGACCTTTAAGTATGGCGGAATAGAAGGCTTCCGTGTATGCAAATATGGGAATATGAAGAAGCAGAGCGGACTCTTTATAGCCCTTTGCTTTTAATTCCGAAATCTGATCTTTGTACCATTCTATTTGCTGGGGAAAAAGCTTTGCATAGGCATTTTTAACAGTTCCGTCTTCAAGCGTGTAGGGGACTCTTGCGTGGGAGTCCATCATTATCAGTGCTTCCACTGGACGGCCCTCTTCCTCTATGCCTATAACGAAGTTTCCTTGGCCCAAAGCAGGATCGCCTGCTTCGTAAACGAAGTTTTTACGGGCGTGAAATAACTTTTCAACCTCTGATACGGGCTCTTGTCCAGCTTCATTATCGTGATTACCCCACACTACAGACCACGGGATGTTAAAACTGTCAAAAAAGTCTGCAAGACCGTTATATGCATCCCATTGGGCGTAACTTGCCAGGTCTCCCGTTACTGTAATCAGGTCGGGCTTTACCTCCTCAATAAGGGTCTTCATTATGTGAAGACCTATTAGTTTCTGAGGATAGTTTTCGTTCCAATATTTATTTCTCAGGTGAATATCTGAAAAGTTAAGAACCAGAAAATCCTTATCTTTTTGCTTTTGAAGTATTTGCATGGTAACTTCCTGTATAAGTGTTATTTTTTCTTGTGAAGATCTGCGAGGTGGCTGACTTTTACGGGCAGATGCTCTACCTTGCTGACACCGTCAGCGTTTATTCTTAACATCGTTCCGCCTACTTTTTGTTTTGTGTCGTATGAGGAATTTCCCGATCTGAGAGAATAGGTAAACCTTACACCCTTATGAGGGATGCTAACGCTTGTTTTGTGGTCGTGACCGCAGAGGATATTCTTGGTGTGGTCCTCCTTAAGTATGACTTCAAATACCCCATCATCAATGGGGCAGGCAGAGATAGGCTGGTGTACTACGCCGAAGCTGTCTTCGTAGCCTTTATTCCAAAATACAGGAGAGAAACTCTCGTCGTATTTGATTTCATATTTGTTAAGTCCTTTGATAAGGGCAGCGCTGAATGCCTCGTAATAGGCGTGAATGGGCATATGGACCAGCAGCGAGGATTCCTTATATCCCATTTTTTTGAGAGCTGCTACCTGTTCTTTATACCATTCTATCTGCTCGGGAGTAAGCTTTGCGTTAACGTTTTGTACTTCGCCGTTTTCGTCAATGATGTCAATTTTAGAGTGAGAGTCCATCATTATCAATGCCTCAACAGGGCGGCCCTCTTCTTCAATGCCGATAATGTAATTGCCACGACCTAAAGAGTGATCTCCCGACTCGTATATAAAATTCTTGCGCGAGAGAAATACCTGCTCTATTTCGTCTACAAATTCATATCCACCTTCACTGTCGTGGTTTCCCCATATCACAGCCCAAGGAATACCGTAACTGTCAAGGACGTCGGCAACGGCATTATAAGTATCGTACTGAAAACTTTTTGAAATGTCACCCGTTACTGTGATAAGGTCAGGCTTAACCTCTTTTACAAGGGTATCTATAATATGAAGAGGTATTATTTTACGGACGTTATCCGAATGCCAGAATCTGTCTTTAATATGTATATCCGTAAAATTAAGAACCACAAAATCCTTGTTCTTTTGCTTTTGGAGAGTAATCATTAGTCATGTCCTCTAAATAGTATTTTATTTAAATAGTTTATCAGTTTTGAAGGTATTTGTCAATGAAAAAGCCCCGTTTTACGCAATATTTAGTATAAATGTTGAAATTAAGGCTCTTGCGTAAGTGACGCAAGAGCCTATGACTTATACTATTTCTATGCCTCCAAAGATAGCCTGTTTGGGGCCTCTGTAATTATCGTTTACCGCAATTTTATCGGAAAGTTTTACCGAGGAGAGGGCAGCGCTCAGCTTACCTGAAATGGATATGCCAGTAACAGGAATATTCTTTTCGCCGTCCCAATAATATCCCAGACGAACCTCGCCTCCGATATAGTCGTTGAATACGTCAACCTGAAGGCCGGACATGGATACGCATCTGAAATAGGGCTTGGATGCCAGCTCTTCGTCGGTTAAGGTACCAGCGTCAACTTCCATACAGCGAAGGTTACCCGTAGCTTTTCTTCCAATATATTCTGCAAATCTGTGGTTTCCGAAATAGTCGGTAACTACGCCGTCTTTGATTATCTCGGCATTAACAAGGGTGGTGCCGTTTTCGTCAAAGAGAGCGGAAGACACGCTGCCCTCTACTGCACCCTTCATAGTAACGGTGATTTTGTCACCCGTGGGCTCCTTCTGGACAGCATCGCCTACGGCGTAGGGGTTGGACTTTGTATATACAGCAGAGTAATCAAGTCCGAAGGCAATATCTCCTATAAGGGTTGCAAGTTCCTGAGCGTCAAGAACTACGGGGCATTTTAACTGCTCTGCAGGAGGAGTTGCTACGCCTCTGTCTCTTACCTGACGCATCTTTTCTTCGATTTCTGCAGTAATGTCTGCGGGGTCGAAGGAACTGAATGTTTTACACTCATAAAGCTCAACAGATTCGCCATCGGTCCAGGTGGGTATTGCTTCGGCCATGGCCGTATATTTTATCTCTTTTTTGTCAATCCCGCGGCTGTTTTTTACTGAAACGGTCTTTTTGTTTATAAATACTTCAAGTGCATTTATCGAGCCGTTGCCATAAGTGTCTGCAGCGTATACCGCATCTGCAACCTTTTTGGCCAGGTCGTAAGGCTCAAAATCGGTAAAGTTTGAAGGGATTTCTCCTTCAAGAACTTCCTTCTCGGGAAGAGAGTAGTACTGGTTTGAAATATTCTTTGCTCTTTCCACCGCGTTCTTGATTTTTTCTGCAGCTTCGGATTCGCTTGTTGAAGCGTAGAGATTAAAGCCCGAATGCCCCTTCTTTTCATCGTGGTCAACGTATACGGTTACGGTTGTAGCCTCGGTATCGGTGCTTCTTACAGTTTCAAGCTTTTCGTGGACAAAAAAGAGCTGATAGCTTTCAGTTTTTTCGGTTCTTATTTTGTAATCGGTAACCTCGGGATTTGAGGTGAGAATCTTTTCTATGTTTATACTCATGCCAATTTAACCCTCACTTTCAGCGCAGGTCCGCCGTCGGAAACTCTGACCCATTCTTTATAGCCTTTGCCGCATCCGCCGCTTCCGATTATCTTGAATTCATCGGAAACCATGGATATGGATTTGAGAAGGTCGGGAAC
>JAZRLW010000012.1:0-7061 GCA_045647025.1 Eubacteriales bacterium | reverse complement strand
CCAGATCGTCAATCCGTCGCACGATTCCCGTTGCTTTCATATATAAATTCTCCTTGCTTTGCAAATTTGCTCTGTTAGTATTTGTAAAAGAAGGAGATTTATACTGATATTTGACTTTTGTTTTTACCTATTTACATTTGATATGAATTGTGATATAATAGATGCAATTTAAATGAGGAAAAGAAGAATAATGAACAAAACCATAAAAGCCGTCCTTTTTGACATGGACGGAGTGCTGGCAAACAGCGAAATATATACCGCAAAGGCGGCGGCAATAACCTTTAACAGAATAGGTATCCCCGCAAAGGAAACGGATTTTGCCCTGTTCAGAGGCATGGGTGCCGACGATTATCTGCGGGGTGTGGCCGAAATGTACGGCCATACGTACAATAAAGAAATCAAAACCGACCTATATAAGGTCTACGCCGAGATAGTGTCAAAAACAGACATCTCCATAAAGGATGCAGCCACGGTGGTAAAAGCCCTTAAAGAGCGCGGATATAAGACCGCAGTATGCTCAAGTGCCGACAGAGAAAAGCTGGAGATAAACGTAAGAGCCATCGGCCTTGACGTTTCGGCATTTGACGTTATACTCTCAGGCTCCGATGTAAAAAGACAAAAGCCTGCCCCCGACGTTTATTTGCTGGGAGCGGAAAAGGTTGGCTGTCTGCCCGAGGAATGTATGGTAATAGAGGATGCTTTAAGCGGTATTGCCTCCGCCCATACCGCAGGAATGGAATGCATTGCCGTAACTACATCTTTTGATAGAGAAACCCTCAAAAAAGAAGGAAAGCCCGAATACATTATATCCGAGCTTACAGAAATATTGGATATTGTAAAATAAGAACTCCCCGATCAAATTGATCGGGGAATAACTTTTGCACTATTTTGTTGACTTTTGAAAACAAATGTGGTATAATACGAGTAACATATGCAATCGCAAAGGAAATGTACGTAAAATGGCAAAGCTTTATTTCAAGTACGGGGCGATGGGTTCGTCCAAGACGGCAAGTGCGCTCATTGCAAAATTCAACTATGAAGAGCGCGGAATGAGAGTTTGGCTTATCAAGCCTTCTGTGGATAACCGCGACGGCATCGGAACTGTTCGGTCCCGTATCGGACTTGAGGCGGAAGCCTACGTTGTTTCAGCCGAAACAAATATAGTTACCGAGTACGAATCCCGCAAGAATATTCACGTAATCATTGCCGATGAATGCCAGTTTTTCACCCCGGCACAGATAGATCAGCTAAGATGCATAGTTGACGAATACGACGTGCCTGTTCTTTGCTTTGGCCTTCGCACCGACTTTTTGACCCACCTATTCCCGGGAAGCCACCGCCTGCTTGAGGTGGCAGATTCTATTACCGAAATCAAGACAATGTGCGCCTGCGGCAAAAAAGCTATTGTTAACGCCCGTATCGACGCAAACGGACACGTATTAACCGATGGCGGACAGATACTCATCGGCGGCAACGATTCTTACCTTGCTATGTGTCACAGCTGTTGGAAGCGACTGATAAAGCAGCAATCAACTGCAGATGTAACAAAATAATAAAATTGACATAAAAGAACGGTGGAGTAAAATCCACCGTTCTTTTTGCATGATAAATAAAATCTATTACTTTATCTCTGCCCCTTATCGTAGGGAATACCCTCCGCCTTGGGTGCTCTTGACTTCTTTGAAGTAAAAGCAAGAACGAGAAGAACAACAACGTAAGGAATTATGTTGTAGAAATAGATGGGAAGGCCGAGATCTTTAAGGAAATAAACCCCGTCTCCGTTGATGTCAAGGGAAGAATAGGTTGCGCCAATACACTTAAGAAGACCGAAAAGAAGGGAGCCAAAAGCAATTCCCAGAGGCTTCCAGTTACCGAAAATCATAATTGCAAGAGCAAGGAAGCCCATTCCCGCAACGGTACCTTCGGTTGTTCCGCCAGCGGTTGTTGCAATATAGATATAACCGCCCATTCCCGCAAGAGCGCCTGAGATGGTTGTACCCAGGTATCTCATTTTTTGAACGTTGATACCCACGCTGTCCGCAGCCTGGGGATGTTCGCCACAGGCACGCAAGCGCAGACCGTACTTGGTCTTATAAAGGAAAATGGAAAGAATAATAAACAGGGCTATAACGATGTAGGTTGAGATATACATCTTGTCAAAGAAAGGCTTGAGAGCATCGCTTATATCGGGCTGGAAAATTACGAACTTAAGGCTCTTGGGCATTTCAAGCTTGTCCTGCATAAAGAATATCTTTACTATAAAAAGGGTCACAGCGGGAGCAAGAAGGTTGAGTGCCGTACCGCCTATGGTCTGGTCAGCCTTAAGATTAATTGCGGAGAAGGAGAGCAAGAGGGAGAAGAGAGCGCCAAACAAAGCAGAAACCAACATGGCGACGAGGAACATTATTTGAGTATTTCCTCCAAAGGCGTCACCCCTCTGCATAAAGTATACAGAGAGAGCCCCCATAAACGAGCCGAATATCATCATACCGTCAAGAGCTATGTTGATAATACCGCTACGCTCGGCAAAAACGCCGGCGAGAGCGACTATCATAAGAGGGATAGTATAAATAAGAGTTTGCTGAATAAGGAACGTCATTTGTTTTCTCCCTCCTTATCTGCCACCTCGCCTTTATCGGGAGCCGTGAGCGTTTCTGTTGCACTTGCTTTGGCTGTTTTCGTAGCCTTCCGCCTTGAAAGCATATCCTTAATAAGCTTTGCAAAGCCGGCAAAGTAGATTATTACTGCAATAATGAGGTCCGAAACGTACTCGTTGTAGGCAGTAAATCCCGCAAGATTATATCCGCCCTTATCAATGAAACGAAGAAAAACGGAGCTAAAAGTAACACCTAAGGGATTATTGCTTGCAAGAAGGGCTACGGGAATACCGTTAAATCCCGTATCAGGGAGCTTTCCGTAGGTATTCCATGCAAGCTCTGCACCGCCGTTAAGATAATAAAGAGATGCTCCGATAGCGGCGAGGCCTCCGGCAATTGCCATGGAGAGCATGATGTTGCGCTTCTCATTCATGCCCGCATATTTTGCGGCATTCTTATTATGTCCGCAAGCCTTCAGCTCGTATCCGAGAGTCGTCTTATTCATAAGAATGTAGATACCGATTGCTATAAGAATGGCGATAAATATACCTATATCTATATTAGAGCCGGGAAAGATTTTATCAAGTCCCAGCTTGGGCGTCGCTATACCGTTAGCTGTTGTGGGCAAGGTGTAAGCGGTCTTACCGCCTAAAGTATTGATAAACTGCTTATTGTTAGCGAATACCCAACTTACGATATTTGCAGCTATCCAGTTTGTCATAATACAAACGATAACCTCATTAACGTTAAGGAACGCCTTGAAAAGACCGGGAATAAGTCCCCAGAGCATGCCGCAAAGCATACCTACGATGAGAGCAAGAAGCCAGATCCAGAAGGCGGTCTGAGGCGTAGAAGGAATGGAAAGGGCAACAATAACCGAGCCCATGGCACCCATAAGGTACTGGCCGGGGGCACCGATATTAAAAAGGCCCGTCTTGAATGCAATAGCAACGGAAAGACCGGTAAGAAGAAGCGGAGCAGATTCAAAAAGCATATCGCCCAGAACAAAGGCAATATTTCTCGATCCGCCACTTGCAAAGGGCCCGGCAAGAATTATGCCCAAACCCTTGAATGCATCACCCACCGGTATCATGTCGGAAGTAAGTGCAAGAATAAGAAGAACGATCCACCCAACCAGGATACCTGCAACTATACAAAGAAGAGACGAAATAACCGATTTTGCTCCTTCAGAAGCAAAAAACGTGCTTAAACGCTTTTTCATTTCTTTTCCTCCTCTCCCGACTGGCGCTTTGCGCCTGCCATATAAAGTCCAAGCTCTTGGACGGTCGTTGTCTTGGGATCAAGCTCTCCCACTATCTCACCCTCGTACATTACGAGAATTCGGTCAGAAAGACTCATGACCTCTTCAAGCTCAAGAGAAACCAGCAGAACTGCAGTCCCGCTATCCCTTGATTTTACTATCTGCTTATGGATATATTCAATAGCGCCAACGTCAAGGCCTCTCGTGGGCTGAACTGCGACCAAAAGCTTATGCTGTCGATCCATTTCTCTGGCAACAATAGCCTTTTGCTGATTACCGCCAGACATCGAGCGAGCTAAGGTAACTGCTCCCTGGCCTGAACGGACGTCAAATTTTTCAATAAGGTCGTTAGCGTAGGTTCTGACCTCGTCAAAACGGATAAATCCGTTTTTATGGAATCGGGGCTCAAAGTATCTTTGAAGAACCATATTCTCCTCAAGAGAATAGTCAAGCACAAGTCCGTGCTTATGCCTGTCCTCGGGAATATGGCTCATGCCGTGTGTGTTTCTGTATCTGATATTTTTGTTTGTTATCTCTTCGCCGAGAAGTCTTATGCTTCCTTTCTCGACCTTTGATAGTCCGGTAAGGGCGTGGACAAACTCCGTCTGGCCGTTACCGTCAATACCGGCAATACAAACAATCTCTCCCTCACGCACGGATAGAGAAACATCGTGAACGGAATCCTTCTTATTAGAAGTTCCCTTAACGCACATTCCCTCTATTTCAAGAACGGCATCACCGGGCTTTGCCTCATCCTTATCAACGACAAACTTAACGTCACGTCCAACCATCATATTGGACAGCTCTTCCTTAGTTGTTTCGGAGATATTTACAGTTCCTATATATTTACCTTTACGGAGAACGGTACACCTATCTGCAACCGCCATGATCTCGTTAAGCTTATGAGTAATAAAGAGGATAGACTTACCCTCCTTTGCAAGTCCGCGCATTACGTTCATAAGCTCGTCTATTTCCTGGGGAGTCAGTACCGCGGTAGGCTCGTCAAAGATAAGGATCTCATTATCTCTGTATAGCATCTTAAGTATCTCTGTACGCTGCTGCATACCAACGGTGATGTTTTCCACAAGCTCATCGGGATCTATATTAAGGCCGTAGGTCTTGGAAAGTTCTATAACCTTCTCTCTGGCCTGCTTCTTTCTGAGAAAGCCTGCAGTATTAGGCTCTACACCGAGAATAATATTATCAAGCACCGTAAACACGTCAACGAGCTTAAAATGCTGATGAACCATTCCGATACCAAGGTCGTTTGCATCGTTGGGGTCTTTTATGGTAACCTTTTTTCCGTTTTTGCGGATCTCACCCTTCTCAGGCTGGTAAAGGCCAAAAAGCACACTCATAAGAGTCGACTTTCCTGCGCCGTTTTCTCCCAGCAGAGCATGGATCTCGCCCCTTTTAAGCTGTAAAGTGATGTCGTCGTTGGCAATTATGCCGGGGAATTCCTTTGTGATGTTACGCATCTCAATAACGTATGGATATTCCGTGCTAACGACCTCTACAGATTCTTCCTTTCTCAGATTATCGCTCATAATAAGAACTCCTTATATAAATAAATGTTCTGTCTTTTTCTTACCTGAACGGAGTACAAATAAGAAAAAGAAAGGACATTGTCTGATAATTTTCGTACGCGGAGCTTTCCCTGGGGAAAGCTCCGCGAGCCAATTTATTCAATATCTGTTGTCAGGACTGAATAAAGGATTATTCAAAGTCAACTACAACGATCTCAAAATTCTGGAGCCAATCGCCGTTGTTAGCGTCAGCGGGAGTTTCAGAAGCAGGAACGATAGTGCCGTTCTTGATCTGAGTGAAGAGCTCGTTGTACTGCTCAGCAGTAAAGGTATTAAATCTGGAGGTAGCGATGGGAAGACCGGTAGCATCGTCGGATGCGCCGAGATTCTGAGTCTGACCTGCAAGCTCTGCATCCCACTTGCCAGCATAGAACTGTTCAAGAACGAGAGCTACGGATTCCTTAAGACCCTTAACGGCACTGGTAATAACGAGTTCAGAAGCATAGGACTGGTCAACGTCAACACCAACGATCTTTGCGCCGGGATTAGCTTCAGCTGCAGCCTTAACACTTTCAAACATAGAGCCGCCGCAAGCGAATACTACTTCGGTACCAACACTGTACCAGCCGTTGATCTGAGCCTGGAGCTCTGCGGAAGCGCTGAAGTTTGCGCCGTGCTGATAGCTGTACTTAACGGTTACTGCGCCTGCTTCAAGACCGAGAGCCTTAGCAGCTGCTTCAGCACCCTGAACGAAACCGTAGCCAAAACGGTTACATGCAGGATTGGTTCCGCCGCCACCACCGGTATAACCGAGCTTTCTATAGCCGTCCATAACTGCTGCATAACCTGCAAGGTAACCGGATTCCTGTTCCTTGTAAACAACTGCAGTAACGTTGGGAAGAGCATTGCCTTCTGCGTCGGTAAGTGTCCAACCGTCGATAAATACGAACTTAACTTCGGGGTTTTCAATAGCTACGGTAGTCATAGCGGTTGCCTGGAGGAAGCCGGGAGCAACGATAACCTTAGCGCCGTTAGTGATAGCCTGTCTCATAGCGGCAATACGGTCGTTATCGGTAGCATCAGAACCGTTAGCGGGCTGATAGTACTTGTAGGTCTTGTTGTTTTCCTTAGCAAATGCTTCAGCGCCTTCCCAGGTACCCTGGTTAAAGCCCTTATCCATAAGCTGTCCTACGTCAGTAACAACTGCGATCTCATAAGTACTGTTGCTACAAGCAACAAGGCTTACCATAGAAAGGATCATGACGATACAAAGAACCAAACTTAATGCCTTTTTCATTTCTTTTCTCCTAATTCTTGGGGGAATCCCCTTTTTTGCATATTTTATGCTAATATAATTATAACCTAATTAATTCAAACTGTCAATACTATTGTTGAAAAAAATCCATCTTTTTTTCAAGTTCTAATAAATAATCCCCGACCTAACCGGTCGGGGAATCATTTTATTATAAGATTTAGTTTGCCATTACAAATTCAGCAGCATTCTGGCCAACAGTTATACTGTCCTTGGTAACGTTGTCAACAAGGTCGTAAACCTTGAGAACGTTTCCGCAGGCGTATACGCCGGGAAGATCGGTCTGGAAGTCGTCGCCGACGGTGGGACCACCGGTGGCGCTGTCCATGGTAATACCTGCCTTGCGGGTGATTTCATTTTCAGGG
>JAZRLW010000011.1:0-2831 GCA_045647025.1 Eubacteriales bacterium | reverse complement strand
CAAGAAGTTCTTCTTTTGTAAACTTAACTTCCATCATACCACCCATAAGAGTGAAGAGTCTAAGAACGGTAAATCCACCCATCATACTCATCAATTCGGGAGTAACCTCAAAGCCTGCGGCCTTGATCTTTTTATCCTTCTTGCCCTTCTTCTTGCCACCCATGATCTTGCCCACAAGCTTCATGAATATCATCTTGCCTCTGAAGGTGCCTAAAACTTCACTCATTTTATCATTAAGGCAAAGGTAGCCCTCACGGGTCTCTATGTCAAACCAGTTGATGATTGCGCCCTGTTCACGAAGTCTGTATTCCTCGTTGAAGGTTTCAACCTTACGGATACGGCTCTCATCGGTAAATTCGCCTGCAACAGCCTTAAGCTCGGTCTCTCCTACGTTGGGAACATCAAAATAGAAGAAGTGATCTTCTGCGGTCTTTTTGCCAAGGCTTACGCCGTTAGCAAAGAGCTCAACCTCGGGAAGATTGGAGTATACGGTAACCTTGGTAACGTCCTCTACTCTGTCAACATAACGCTTGCTACAGATGTGAACGAAGGGATCATCGGAAAGCCATGCCTTATAAGCATAGAAAGAGTCCTTCTTATACTTACGGTCAAAGGTTACGAGGCCCTTGTGGTTCTGGCCGTTTTCACCGCCCTCACAACGAGCATCAGCGCCAAAGTCAAACATATTCCATACGTGGGTCGCCCACATATATTTACGGGAGAAGAACTGCTTTATAAGCTCTTCATGGTAGTAAGACTGATATTCTTCGGTATAGTCACCCTGCATAGGAGTAGAGGTATGCCAATTAAGAGCCTCGCATCCGTATTCAGAACAGCCGATAGGAATGTTGGGATGGGTCTTATGGAACTTATCAAACCAAGGACCGTTCATATCGGTCTCACCGCCGTACCAACCAAAGTAGTGGTTATAAGATACAAGGTCAGGAATCTGGAGATAAGGATCGTCCATCTTACACATGGAAACAGCCGCAATAGTAGTAAGACGGGTCTTATCCATCTCATGGCACATATTGTTAAGTATGCGGTGATTTTCAAGAAGATCCTCGTCAGAACCACCTATACCGATTTCATTGGAAAGTCCCCAAACAACGATAGAAGCATGGTTATAGTTCTGGGTAATGAGCTCCTTCATCTGGGAGATGGTATTCTCACGACCGTCGGGCATATGCTTGGAGATATAGGGAATTTCAGCCCAAATAACAAGACCCTTTTCATCACAGAGGTCGTAGAAATACTGAGCGTGCTGATAGTGAGCAAGACGAATGGTGGTAGCACCTACTTCGCAGATAAGCTCAATATCCTCTGCGTGATGCTCGGGAAGAAGGGCGTTACCTATACCCCATCTGTCCTGATGACGGGAAACGCCGCGAAGAGGATATTCTTCTCCATTAAGGATAAAGCCGTTTTCGGGATCTACCTTGAAGGTGCGGCAACCGAATCTGGTAGAAACGTTATCAAGAACAGTTTCGCCATCAAGAAGCTGAACGGTTGCAGTATAAAGATAGGGATCCTTACGACCGTGCCAGAGGTGAACGTCCTTTATTTCAAGAACTACCTTGGTATCGGGGCTTTCGGTAGAAACTACGGTATTACCTTCTTTGTCGGTAATGGTATAAAGTAAGGTCTGACCATCCTTAGCGTTAGTAAGCCAGGTTTCGATCTCAACCTTTGCATCGGTTCCGCAGATTTCGGGAGTTACCTTAAGACCGGGAGTGCCGTAATAGTCAAGTTCAAAATGGGAATCGTTAACGCAAATAAGATTTACGTCTCTGTACATACCGCCATAGAAGGTAAAGTCCGCCATCTGGGGATATACTCTTTCATTTGCGGAATTGTCAACGGCAACAACAAAAAGATTTTCATCTTTAAGCTGTGCTGTGAGGTTTACACGCCAGGTGGAATAACCGCCATCGTGGTGAGCAAGGTGTTCGCCGTTAAGATACACGTCGGCAGAAGAATTTGTGCCCTGAAATTCAATATAATACTGACCGGCCTGGGGAAGGTCTGCCTTATTAAGAGTCTTTGCGTAGTATGCGGTGCCGCGGAAATAATCGTTACCTCCGTCCTGACCGTCAATAGCGTTCCAAGAATGGGGAACGTTTACACTCTCCCAATCGGTAGGAAGAACAGAGGGGATCTGCGAAGCTTCCTTTGAAAACGCCCATTTGCTGTTAAAATTAATAACAGTTCTCACTTAATAATTCCTCCAAATAATAACTTGTCAAATTGTATAATATTTAAGACGTCCGACTGCTTGACCACAGTCGGACATCTGAAGGGGCTTATGCTAAATTGTCAGAGTCTTCTGCGGTAGTGTAAACCAAAACGTCGTCAGCTTCAACGTCACGGCCAAGATCCTTGTTCATCTGAGCAAGAGTCTTCTTGTCAAGGTTGTAAACAAGAGCGAGACCAACAAACTGAAGAATAGCTGAGAAGAGGAAGGTTGCGGCAACGATATATCTCATATTTACAGCAACTTCCCAAAGCTGATTACCTTCGTTTTCACCAACATAACCGAAGGCAACCATTATGATAAGAATGAGAGAGGGGCCAATACCCTGAGCAAGCTTTCTGAAGAAGGAATGGAGAGAGTAAACGGTACCTTCTTCTCTCTTGCCGGTCTTCCACTCGTTGTAGTCGATAGCGTCACCCATCATAGCCCAAGATACGGTAGAATAGATACCGAGGCCGAGGGAGTAAATGAGCTGGAAGAGAATATAAATAATGAGGTCAAGGTTGGTATTATTGGGAAGAATTACGAACAAGCCAAGACCTGCAACGATAGAACAAATGGAGCCGAAGGTAGCAAG
>JAZRLW010000010.1:0-1752 GCA_045647025.1 Eubacteriales bacterium | reverse complement strand
ATCAGAAGGGAAAGGAGTAAGCAGTAATGACAAACGAAATTACAAGCTATAAGGGCAAGCTTCTTTCCGAAACCACGTCCTTTGCTATCAACGAAGCATTCAAAATGCTCCGAACAAACCTTTTCTATACAGCAAAGGGTGAAAAGTGCCCCGTATACGGTATAACAAGTACCTTTGCCCACAGCGGTAAGAGTCTTCTTATCTCAAACCTTGCAGTATCCTTTGCACAGCTTGAAAAGAAGGTGCTTCTCATCGACTGCGACCTTCGTAGCTCTGTTATCCATAAGATCTTCGAGATGGAAAAGGGCGAGGGCATCAGTGAGCTTCTCGCAAGCGCAGACAGCTCTATTGATAAATATATAAAGAAGACAAAGTATCAGAATCTTTCTATTATAACGGCAGGAGGAACGCCTCCCAATCCCGCGGAGCTTCTTTCAAGCGCAAGACTCGGTAAGTTTGTCGAGTTTATGAAGCAGCATTTTGATATTATCTTTATAGACCTTCCTCCCGTAGGTATCGTAACTGATGCCGTTGTTATTTCCGAGTATGTAACAGGCTATCTTTACGTTGTAAGAAGCCGCGTTGACGACTCAAGATCACTCGCGGCAGCTCTTTCCACAATGGAGCAGATGGATGCAAATATCCTCGGTCTCGTGCTTAACGACGTAGATCCCAAGACCGGCGGACGCTACGGCAAGTACGGTAAGTACGGAAAATACGGCAAGTACGGCAGAAAGTACGGTGCCCGTTACGGATATGGCTACGGTTACGGCTACGGTCATCACGTAAGCCATAAGGAAAAGGAATCCGAATAAATTAAAGGAGTGTGGGAAAATGGAAAAGAAGATCATCGATTTCCATGCCCATATTCTGCCCGGAGCCGACCACGGCTCAAGTGATAAAAAGACTACAAAAAAGCAGCTTGAGATGCTGAAAAATGCAGGTGTCGAGGCTGTGGTGGCAACTCCTCATTTCTATCCTCAGAAGGACAGCGTAGAGTCTTTTCTTGAAAGAAGAGAGATGTGTGTCCGCGAACTTCTCGAAATTGAAGGGGAGCGCATACCTGTGTATCTCGGCGCAGAGGTCCTCGTTTGTGCGGGTATCGATCATATGCCCGACCTTGAAAAACTCTGCATTGAAGGAACTGACGTTATCCTTCTTGAAATGCCCTTTAACTCATGGCGAGAGGAGCATGTCGAGGCGGTGGCAAGAATATCCCGCTCGGGCCTTACCGTTGTAATGGCGCATATAGACCGATATCCCGAAAAGGACGTTGCCCGTCTTCTTTCCGAGTGCGACGTGCTTTGCCAGCTTAACGGCGAAACACAGGCGACCTTCAAGGGAAGAAGAAAAGCAAAAAGGCTTTTGCAGGATTTTTACTGTATTGCTGCAGGAAGCGACCTTCACGGAGACGATAAGAGAGCTGTAAAGAATCTCCTTCGCCTTGAAAAGGAATTCGAAAAAGCGGGAATCGATACGGCAGAGGAAATGTCCACCCTCCTTAAAAACGCAAAATCAATATAAACCAAGCTGTCGCACAAAAGTGCGACAGTTTTTTTGTTTTGAAATAGAGATAAATCGGAGGTTGAAGGAGGGGACGAACAATTATGCGTCATCCTGAGCGGAGTAAATAATCCGGTGGATTATTTACGAAGTCGAACCCGACCATAGGGAGGGCGCCCCCTTTTTAGGGGCGGGATCTACTAAATTAGATAGGCGCTATCGAAGACTTTTCGTAGATCCCACCTTCGG
>JAZRLW010000009.1:0-4076 GCA_045647025.1 Eubacteriales bacterium | reverse complement strand
GTTAACGCCCTGATACCAGTAGATAAAGCCTTCAACGTCAACTACGTCGCCAGCCTTGAGGGTAGCGAATGCTTCGTAGGTTTCGGTGCCGGGAGCGGTGAGATATCTTTCAACGCAGAAGTCGTAGTTCTGGCCGTCCTTGGAAAGGGTAACGTAGATATCGTCGCCGGGTTCGCCGTTTCTGTAGTTGATAGCTTCAATGGTCATACCCTTGAAGATTGCGAGCTTGTTCTGATGGTTGATGAGCTCTTCGGTGCCGAGAAGTGCGGTAGCGTCAAAAGCTTCTGCTACGTAGCTGCCTTCAAGGATCTCGAAGGTAGCGTCGATTATTTCAACTTCGCCTTCCCAAGCAGCCTTGTAGCCGGTAACCTTGATCTTGGTGCCGGGAACGAGCTTAGCAGCGTCTTCTTCGGAGCAAGCCATGTTGTAAAGGAAGTAGCCGCCCTCTTTATCCTGGGTGTAAGCGGTTATCTGATTGTTCCACCAGGACTGGGTAGCCTGAACGTAGGTTTCGATAACAACTTCAGTTTCGAGTTCAGCAGCTGCAAATTCAGCATAAGTCATAACGCCCTCGCCCTTAACGTCTACATCGGGAACGTCGGGTTCATCGGGAGTGTTATTACATCCTGCAAAGAGAGCAACGGACATAACAAGTACCATGAAAAGTGCAAAAAACTTTTTCATCTTAAAAATTCTCCTTATTTAAATCTTGATACAAGATTTTGTTAGTGTGAATTATATCACAAATTACCTTGAATGTCAATAGTTGACACCTATTTTTTACGATTCTTTTTAAACGTTGTAACACAGTAAAGTCCTATGAGTATCCAGGCGCCGCCCAGACTTGCAAGAAGTATTACCGCCGTTTGGGGGAGGGGCCCGATGTCATCCTTACCCGTGGTAAGAGAGCCGCCACTTCCTTCAAGATTCAGCCTGTAAAGGGAGATGACTTTGCTGTAAAGCTTTTCCATATATACTTCGTCTATAACTTCCTTTCTGCGCACGGACTTGGTTACCAGCTCTATAAGCTGACCTGCGCCGTCGCGAAGGGATGCGGAGCCGTTGAAAACGGGGGTAACGAATGTGTTATCAATGTTATCCATAAGGAGCTTTGCGGCCTTTATCTTTATATCGTAGTAAAGGTCGTTATCCTCGCCCATACGGGAGATGTAGTCTGTGTATTCGGCAGAGCTCTGGGCCTTCAGGGTTACGGGAAGGTATCCTTCGGTCTGGGAATAGGCTATCTGCACGCCGTTTGTGAGGAGAAATTGAGCGAATATCCAGGACGCCAATACCTCTTGGGGGTCGGCCTTGTTGAACACGCATACCGAAGGTCCCTGGGATATCATTTTGGGATTTTGGGGATCAAGCTGAGGTACTGTCATAACCTCGGTTTCAAAGCTTACCAGCTTGTCCTCGCTTATATCTATAAGGGGGGCTTCCGAGCCCATCCATGTTGCACCCGCCGTGGAGTCTATGGCAAAGATGCACTGACCTGCGTTGAGGAAGTTTGCGGGATAGCCCGAAATCTTAAAGGTGGAGAATGCGCCGGTTTTTGTATGGGCGGCAACCTCGTAAAGAAGGCCTTCCGTTTTATCGTTGAATATGAGTATCTCGCCCTCGGGGGTGGAGTAGCCCGCCTCCGCCTGGTTGAGATAGGTTATCATCATATTATCGGTGGACTTATAAATAAAGGGGATAAGGGTCTTTTGTCCGTTTACCAGATAGTTGCCATCCTCGTCCTTTGCCATTGCGGCCTCGGATACTTCCCATATAAATTCCCAGGTCAAAACCTCGGGTAGCTCAAAGCCCAGAGCCTCAACGTAGGTCTTGTTGACGTAGCAGGCCTCGGTGGAGCGCATATAGGGGATGGCGTAGTAGCTGTCGCCAATCTTGCATTCATCAAGAAATTCGGGTACAACTTCTTTCTTTGTGGGTGAGTCGAACCTTATCTCTTTACCGCCAAGACCGTAATTTTCGTCATCAAAGAGGTCATCCAGAGAAACCACCGTGTTGTCACCCGTCATATAGGTGGCGATGTGGTCGGGGTAGGTTATGCAGACGTTTGGCGTTGTGTCTGTGGCAATGTTGGTAATAACGTCGTTGTAGATCATACCGTAGTCGGTATAGAGGCGGAGATTTACCTTAATGTTGGGATAAAGAGCCTCAAAGTCGGCTATGGTCTGGTGGTATATGGCCACCTGGGTCATATTGGTATCGTTTTTTGCCCAGAAGGTTATCTCGTAAGTCTTCGATTCGTCAAAGGTTTCGGGGATAACGAAGCTGTCCATTCCCCTCGAGCCGTGGCAGGCGGTCAGCAGGGGCAGGCAGACGCAGAGGGCAATGATAAGAGATAATATCTTTTTCATCCCTTCATACCTCCTCTCGCCACGCCTTCCATTATTCTGTTGCGGAATATGAGGAAGAGCACTATCAGGGGCAGGGAGATTGCAACCACCGCCGCCATCATTGCGGGGACGTTTTCACGGCCAAAGCCGTTTTCTCTGATCTCCTGAATACCGTTTGATACAAGGAAATATGCCTGCTCGTCGGTGATGAGTCGGGGCCAGACGTAGGAGTTCCAGCACTCGATTACCTTAAGGATAACTATGGTAATTACGGTGGGCTTACAAATGGGTATCATAACCCTCCAGAGGTACTTCCAGTCAGAGGTTCCGTCCACCTTTGCCGCAAGATACAGCTCGTCGGGTATCTGGGCAAAGTTTTCTTTAAGCAGGTATATATAGAATACCGAAAGCACTGAGGGGAGGATAAGACCTCCGAAGGTGTTTCGCATTTCAAGGTTTGTTACTGTAACGAAGTTTGTGATGATAACAAGCTCGTTGGGTATCATCATCATTGAAAGAAAGGCTGTAAATACAAGGTTTTTGCCCTTAAATTCAAGCCTTGCAAAGGCGAATGCCGCGGGGATAATAACCGCCATCATTATTGCAGTGGTGCCCAGCGTGAAGATTACGGTATTGAAAAAGTATCTTCCCAGAGGTACTGCCGTAAAGGCCTCGATGTAGTTTTCAAGGGTGGGGGAGAGGGTGAAAAACTGTGGAATATACTCCGAGCTGTAGGCGCCGTAGCTCTTTACAGAGGTGAGTACCATCCAGTAAAAGGGGAAGAGTACTATAAGTCCCCATACCGTCAGGGCGGCATAGATAAAGGTGTGCAGCAAGGTCTTGCCAACCCTCGCTCTTTGCTCTATTTTGTTAAAGGAGGTCTGTTTAGTCATATCTCATACCTCCCTTAATAATGCACGTGCTTCCTGCTAACAAGCAGGTTTATGCAGGTTATGGTGAGGACTATTACGAAGAGGATTATTGCCGCCGCCGACGCGTAGGAGGGATATCCGCCGCTGTCGCCGTAAAGCATATCGTAAACGTAGCCTACGATAGTGTTCATCTCCGCCGCGTTAAGGTCGGTGCCAAAGAGAGCCACAGCGTCGCTGTAAGCCTTGAATGCGCCTATAAATCCCGTTATTATAAGATAGAAGAGCATAGGGGATATCATGGGGAGAGTGATGCGAGTGAAGGTTCTGAATCTTGAGGTTCCGTCCACCTTTGCCGCGTTGTAGTAGTCCTGATTTACCGAGGCTAAAGAGCCTGTAAGGATAAGTATTTTAAAGGGCATTACCACCCAGATTGTGTAAAAGCAGAGCACGAACATCTTTGCCCAATAGGGGCCGTCGATAAAGTCAACCGACTCACCGCCGAAGAAGTTTATAAGGAGATTTATAAGACCGTCACTGTAAGGGGTCTGCTTAAAAAGTATCATAAATACCAGACCGACGGCCAGAGTATTGGTAACGTAGGGCAGGAAGTAGACCGTTCTGAAAAGATTGCGCAGAGGCTTTATTGCGTTAAGCCCAAGGGAGATAAGAAGGGCTATGCCGGTGGAGAGGGGAACGGTAATTATAACCAGAATAAAGGTGTTCTTTACCGCCTGGAGAAAATAGGGGTCGCGAAGAACGTAGGAGTAGTTGTAGGTTCCTATGCCAAAAAAGGTCTGGGATGCGGAGTTAAAGCCCTCTTCAAAGGAATATATGAACACGTCTATAAGAGGGTATA
>JAZRLW010000008.1:0-2460 GCA_045647025.1 Eubacteriales bacterium | reverse complement strand
GGGATGCTTTTCACCCTCAACCCCCGCAAGCTTATGCAGATGGGGCACCGCCTTATCAAGGACGTTAACGCAAAGTGCGCCGCAAAAAACGCCTATAACGGTAACTATAAGTCCGTATTTTCCGCCATGCTCAAGAGATGGTAAGATAAGTCCTATAACTGCGGCGGCAAGCATAACACCCGCGGCAAAGGACAGCACGATATCGCTGAACCTGTGACTTACTTTTTTAAACACAAAGCCAAGCAGGGCGCCTATTACCGAGGCAGCTCCAACACCGAGAGCGGTAAGTAAAACTATTCCCATAGTTGATTATTTCCTTATAAAAACTGCGGCATGGCAGAGCCACACCGCAGTACTGTTTTATTTTGTGTGGCCGATTTATCCCTTTCCTTCGCGGATAACATAAACTGTACAGCCCTTATTTCTTCCGAATCTGTTGGTATCAAAAAGTGAGGGCAGGAATATATCCACGTCGTGACCCTTAATGGCACCGCCCGTATCCATTGCATAGCAGTAGCCGTAGTGGAAATCACCGTAAGGAGTAGGTATAATAATGTAGAGCTTTGAGTACATCGGGATAACTTTTCTGTCAACGGCAACGTAGCCAACTCTGGTCAGGTCACCGGTATAGGTTACCTCGCCGCCCTCCTCTACGTAGGTATAGGCTGTTATCTCAAAGTCATCGTACTTCTTGACGTACTCTGTTGGGGGACCGTTACCCAGGTCGAGCTCGCCCGAATAGTCCACATAAACCACGCCGTTTACAGGCTTTTTGGTAATCTTTTGGCTTACGGTAACCGTTTCTACGGCAACGCCGTCGACGTATGTGATACGCTTCTTTGTTTCCTTCTTGCCGTTTTCTCCCTGGGTGGGAACGCCGATGGGGTATTTATTGGGGCGCATAACGGCGCAGAAGATAACGGGAACCTCTTCGGTCTCGTAGGGTATGGTTTCAATTTCGCTATAATACTCGTAAGTAACTCTTCCGACCTTTACAAGCATATCCTCTTCAAGGGGAGTATCAACCGAGTAGTTTATCTCGTCATCCTTGTCAAGAATAATGGAAAACCTGTAAAGAAGGTCAAGGACCGTCTTCTTTTCGTCGGAATTATAGGCGCAGGAGTAGTATTTTCCGTCCGCATAGAGGTGAACGAGGAAGGACTTTCTGTCACTTACCACGAAATCCTCAAGGGGGCGTCGTACCGTTACGGGAGTTTCGTACACGGGAGTGCTGATAACGGGAATGTCAGGCTCGGGCTCAGCCGCGTCCAGAACGCCCATCATAATATCGTAAACGAAGAACACCGATATTATCAGGGAGCAGAACACTGCCACAAAGGTAAGATTCCTTATCCTTCGCTTTTCCCTTTTACGGGCGGCTCTGACCTTCATCCTCTCCTGCAACTCTGTTTTTCGTTGCATAAAATCTCCTTTTATATGAGCTTAAAGATGGAAATATTCATTTTAATTATACGCCCAATATGGGCAGTTCAAGCACATTATACCATAAAATCGCCCATTTGTCAAGTCAAGGCCCATTTGAGGAAGGGTTTGACACCCTTTACAACTTTATCCTCTTACGTATAGCTCCGCTTAAAAGGGCGCAAAGAAGGGCCTTTATAATGTCGGGAACGAGGAATGGCAACACGGTTATCCCCAAAGCTGCAAGGAATGACACCCCGCCCGAAAGGGCATACCAGCCTGCCCCCAAAAGATAGCAAGCACAGAGGGCAATACCGTAGCCAAGTATCTGCTTAAGAGCTCCCTTTCTGCAAAGGAGAGATACAATAAGGGCAACAAAGGGGTAGGCTATAAGAAATCCCCCCGTAGGGCCCAATATATGCTGAAGTCCGCCTTGAAAGGAGGCAAAAACCGGCAATCCTACCGCACCCAGAAGCAGGTACGCCGTCTGGGAAAGAAAAGCTGCCGCGGAAGGAAGGAGTGCGCCGCAGAGCATTACGCCGAATATCCCCATGCTGAAGGGGAATCCCCCCAGGGGGAATGCTATCTGTGAGGTTACCGCCGTCACCGCCGCAAAAAGGGCACAACGGGTAATGAGGGCTACCTTTGACTTCATCGACAGACTCCTTTCCTGTTTTTCTGCTCCCTATTATAGCCCTTTTACCCCTCTTTGTCAAGACTTTGCCCCATATAGTGCTAAAAGAGTTCAAGATGTTGTAAAGGTTAAGGTATTGCAACCGAGCCAAAAATGTTATATAATATATGATGATAAAAAGTGTGTCCGATTTTAGCGGACAAATTTGAAAGGAGAACTTTTTACAATGGCAGATATGTGTCCTTACGCAACCTCTCACGAAGTTGAGAGAATGTGCGTTGTTAAAAAAGGCCCCGACCACGGTCCCGCTCCCATTCCCGAAGAGGGCAGATGGGTCCAGTCCAAGCAGATCACCGATATTTCCGGTTATACCCACGGTATCGGCTGGTGCGCTCCCCAGCAGG
>JAZRLW010000007.1:0-4646 GCA_045647025.1 Eubacteriales bacterium | reverse complement strand
GAAGCTCTTGCCGTTAAAGGAGTCGCCCTTGTTTTTAAGCATATTGTCGGTGAAGTAGCAAAGACCGTAACCGGTTGCTTGGGTTCTTGCAAGCGAACCGCCGTAGGAAAGACCCTTGCCGGTGGGAACGCCGGTGAATTCGTCGCGGATGCGCTTGTATTGACCGAACATATAGCCGACTTCTCTTGCGCCAACGCCGATGTCACCTGCGGGAACGTCGGTATCTGCACCGATGTGCTTTGCAAGCTCGGTCATAAAGCTCTGGCAGAAACGCATAACTTCGCCGTCACTCTTGCCCTTGGGGTCAAAGTCGGAGCCGCCCTTACCGCCGCCCATGGGAAGACCAGTAAGAGAATTTTTAAAGGTCTGCTCAAAGCCGAGGAACTTTATAATAGAGGAGTTAACAGAGGGGTGGAAACGGAGACCGCCCTTGTAAGGACCGATAGCACTGTTGAACTGTACACGGTAACCGCGGTTAACCTGAACCTTACCTGCATCGTCAACCCAGGAAACACGGAAGGTGATCTGACGCTCGGGCTCAACCATACGGTCAACTACGCCTGCCGCAACCAGGTCGGGACGGCGCTCGATAACGGGCTCCAGGGATTCTAAAACTTCAGATACAGTCTGAATAAACTCAGGCTGATCGGGATCTTTCTTCTTTACGTTTTCAAGTACGCTCTTGAGATATTCGTTCTTGATGGACATAATAGGATTCTCCTAACATATAAAAACTTTGCTCACTGCGGAAGACCCGCGATGAAATATGAGTCTATTATACAATAAAATATGCTCTAAAAAAAGTGGATATGTGTAAAAAAACGTCGAAAAAAGAGTGACGGAACTATAGCATTTTGTGGAACACGGTATCAGAGCAACGTTTTAAAGGGGTGAAGTGGTTTTTATGTGTCACACAAAAACCACTTTGTCAAAACGTATTAAGTTTTTTAATAAATCAATTCGCCTGTTTCTCGATTTATTCTTGGCCAAGCGCCAAGGTCTTTATCTACTAGCAATGATAGATCATTGTCAAAATATATATCCAATATTACATGCGAACTGATTTCAGAATCTTCAAATTCTACGGTGATAATAAAGTCGTTTGTATGATCATCATCGCAATATAACGGTATCTCCATTACCGTATCTCTACTAATTGTTTGTGAGTATAGCTGCCCTTTAATTATATCGGCTCCATAAAAGTTATATACGGTAACAGTAGCATTTTTATGTTTGTACTCATCTTTTAGGGAGAAAATTATTTTGCCTTTTACGTATTCTTCCTGGATCCCGTATTGAACGATCCAGTTTTTATACGACTTGAAAGCGACATCGCTATAAGGGTCATCATAAGATATACAGTAATGTTCATCAGGTAGAAATTCGATCTCAACTGATATGTCTATATGTGCATTTTCTCTTCCTCTTTGCGAGATTTTTCCAAGATTTAAATCAGTCGCTTCCAATTTGGGAATTTCATCAAAAGGTAGGATTTCTTTTGTTCGAAGATTAAAGCCGTTTATTTCATAAACAGAACCCGTTGTTTCTGATCTGTAAAACATTGAATCGTAACCACCAAGATAGGTATAACCTTCAATATCGGGTGCGTTAGGCGCCTTTGGAGGGTATATGCTCTTGTCTTCGACATTTTCTGAAATAAATTCGCGTGCTAAAACTTTGATGCTCTCTTTTTCAATATCTACCTCAAAGGTATATTTGTAATACCGATAAACGTATTTGTCGTGAGTGGTTTCTATTTCGCAATCAGTTACGTACAGAAGGTTTCCGTCAATAATAATTTCGTCTATATACGATATGGGATATTCCTGCTCTTTTAAACTGTATACATACCAGTCTCCTATTTTTGAAACTGTCAAAATTTCATCGGCGGCTGCCTGTTCTATATTCGTGGGTGATCCTGGATAGGTACTTGATATATGTTCTTTTATTGTATCTACCGAAATGGCACATAGACTGTATTCTTCATCGTCAAATATATGCAATTCACGGTGTCGAGCTTGTGTTGAATAGGAATATTTATGTCGTGAATAATTATCGTATAGAACAATAAGGGCAACATCATTTACCGATAGCTCTGTGGGTGAAGAAAATACAGCATCTGTCAATGAGATGGTGTTTATATATTCTAAAAGGAGGCTGTCAATATGTCGTATATCACCGCTAGTTTTTATCCAATTAAACCTAACACCGGCATTGGATTCTCTTGTGTTAGTAATCGTTGTCTCTCTGAAAGAAATTATTTCATAGCCGTTTGCTGTTGATGCTATTATATATGCAATCATAAATTCCATATCATCGAAAGGATAATTTCCTATTAAAACAAAATCCCCTTCTTCAATATCTGCTGATTGCCATTGATTAAAACAATACGTCCAATTAAAATGCATAACATCCGTTTTATGTGATGGCGTTTGCAAGGGGATTACATCTATGTATTCGTGTTTTCTGCCGTTAAATATTCCCAGCTCCAAACTATCCCAAATATCCTTACCCTTCTGCCATAAATCTTCTGTATCGGCGGTAAGTATTTCGGGCTTTTCTACGGGAGTAACGACAACAATATCGTCTTCTTCCGTTTCCGTACTATCCCCATTGTTTTCTTGATTTTCATCGCCGTCTGCAGGGATGTTTTCCTGGGTATCGTCGGGCGTTTTATCTGTAGTATCGTTGTCCTTTTCGGGATCGTCGGGAACGTTTGTATGTATGGGCTGGTCATCGGGTATATCGTCTTGTGGGATGAATACGCAAGCCGATGCAGAGAAAATCAGCAACACCGTTAAAATTATAGCTATCAATGATTTTAAAAAAATGTTTTTCATATTTGTTCCCCTTTCATTTTGTGTGGTTTTTGAATAAAATGCCTTCTGCATATTAAGACGCATTTTCTCCCTGAAATGGTGCAGACTGGCAGAAGAATTTACAAAAATGTAGAATGTTTATCCCTAATCAAATTATATCATAAGGGTAGGGGTACTGTCAACGGTTTTAAAGAAAAAAAGACAGACTTTTGTCTGTCTTTAAAGTTGTATTTAGTTTGTATGGGCTGCGAAAAACTTGAGCAGCACCGTAACCGTCTTTCCGTCGGTGATCGTTCCGTCGAGAGCCATGCGTTTAAGCTCATTAATGGGATATTTTTTTACCGTAATATGCTCGTCTTCGTCGGGTGTGCCTTGCTTGTATCCCGTTATCTTTGCGGCGTAGAGGTATATTACTTCGTCGGTGAATCCGGGGGAGGGGTAGAAGATTCCGAGGTGCTCAAGCTCTTCGCAAAGAGCGTCTGTTTCCTCGTTAAGTTCTCTTTTTGCCGCAACTGCGGGGTCTTCGTTCTTTTCGCAAAGGCCGGCCACGGCCTCTTCTATATATTCAGCTATGGGGTGGCGGTATTGGGATACCAGATATCCGTACTCGTCATCGTAAGCAAATACGCATACTGCGGCGGCGTGACGGGCCACCTCTCTTTTTGCGATTCTTCCGTCCTCCAGTTCCACTTGGTCAACGTGGAGCTTTATTATCTTTCCGTCGTAAAGACATTCACTTGAAACGAGTCTTGGTTTCATTTTTTTTGCCTGCCCTTCTCTATGTTATTGCGAAATATTTTTAAACAACTCTTTTCTTTGAGTTATTATAACATATTTTTATGAAGAAACGCGTATATTTATTTAATGATATTTTGTCTTTGGAGGTTTTTGATATGGATGAAGAAAAGGTTTTTGTCCGTAAATCTCCCCCTGGGCCGTCGGAGCACATAGGCGAAGAGGGCGTTTTTCGAGAGGTGATCGGAGCTAGTTGGCTTAAGAAGGATATATATGCCTTTCGTTTGGGCAGGGGGAAAAGAAAAATACTTTTTTGTGCTGACGGAGGGGCTCAAAGCTTTGGCGTAACGCCTATGCTGACTTCTTGGATAGGGGCTCTTGCCCACGCCGACTCTTTGAATACTTCTCTTGCCGGATGCAACGTAAGGAATCTTTTAAACAAGTGTACGGTGTACGTTATCCCTTGCCTTAATCCCGACGGTGCGGATATAGCTCTCAACGGAATCAGCGAGGATAATCCTTTTTATACAAGAGTGAAAAGTATCTGCGGTCCAGAGGGATTTGAGGGGTGGCAGGCCAACGGGAGAGGCATAGATATACGCCGTAATTTTAACAGCAAATGGGTGGAAAGTAAGCTTGCCGAAAGGCGGAGCCAGAGGCTTTTTCCTTCCTCAAGGGATTTCGGTGGAGAGTACCCCGAAAGCGAGTTTGAAACGGCAGCTCTTTGTCTTATGATAAAGAGGGTAAAGCCCGATATATACGCTACCGTTTCTTTGGGCGAAGAGGGGATAAAAGGCTTTTATTCTCATAGCGGAATGACGGAGGAAAAGAGGGGTGCGGAAGTATGCGCCGCCATAACGAAGCTCACACACCAGACTGCTGAAGAGCGGGATTTTTACGGAAGTCCCGAAGGGTGGTTTTCGGAGCTCTTCTCCCGTGCATCCTTCCGTATAGCTATACCCGAAAACGGTTCTGCGGATAGTATCTGCACTATGTTTTCTGCTGTAATATAAAGGAAAAGAGGTCACCGATGGGGTGACCTCTTTATGCTTACATTTTCAGTATATTTCCAAGTTTTTCGGCCTCTGCAGG
>JAZRLW010000006.1:0-3420 GCA_045647025.1 Eubacteriales bacterium | reverse complement strand
AGGTTTCAGAAACATTATTCATCCTTTTTTCCTCCCAACTTTCTCATTACTTTGGCAATATTCATGGATATGGGGCAACGGGAGATACATCTTCCGCAACCTACACAGCTGAACAATCCGTCGTTATTCTCAGGATAGTATACAAGCTTGTGCATAAAGCGCTGACGGAAACGCTCCTTCTGAGAGTTTCTGTTGTTTCCGTGTGCCATCTTTGTGAAATCGGAATACATACAAGAGTCCCAGCATCTAAATCTTATAACGCCCTTGCCATTGTTAAAGTCCTTAATGTCATAGCACTGGCAGGTGGGGCATACAAAGGTACAGGTTCCGCAACCCAGACAGGTCTTTGACATTTCTTCCCACATGGGATCGTCAAAGAGTTCCTGGGTCTTGCCGCCTCCGAAAGCATCTTTGTTAAGGTCTGCAAGGGGAAGCTTTTTGAGAATCTCTTTTGTTTTGTTCTGCTGAGCTTCAACTTTTGCAGAATCGGCCTCTTCGGTGAATGCTTCAAGATTCTTTAAAAGAGCTTCGCCCTTTTCTGTGTTGCCCTTAAGATAGAGGGCTGTTTCTGTTTTCCAAGCCGCAATATCGCCTGCGGGTGCAGTGGGGTCGATGTCGAAGGTCGTACAGAAGCAGGTCTCGGAAGGTCTTGAGCAGGCCACGGAAATAAGTATTCCATGGGCTCTTCTTTGAGCATAGTAGCTGTCTACGGGCTCGGTGAGGAAAACTCTGTCAAGAATATCAAAACTCTTTACATCGCAAGGGCGAATGCCGAATACTACGAAATCTTCTTTCTCATCTCTGATATCAACGATTTCTATTTCTTTGCCCGACATCTTGAATTCCATAAGGTTTTCAACCTGGGGGAAGAAGAAATCTTTGGGGCTCTTTGTTGTGTTAAGAGCATTGCTCCACTTGGAGCCTTTCTCCCACTTTGTATAAACGGAGTTACCCGCTTCATCATCTGTGGGAAGATAGAGAGTCATATTATCCGCAATAGCCTCAAAAAAGGCATCAAGGGAAGAGAGTAAACATTTACGCATCCTTACCGTTCCCCCTTTCAATGGCTTCTGCGGGTTCCATATCGTCAAGGGTATAATTTACCAGAGGCGCTCTTAAGCCAACCTCTTCACCGGCCTGGTAGTCACCGTAGAAGGTATTTATATCCTTGATAAACTTTCTATTGAGAAGGTGGAGAGGAATGTTCTGAGGACATACTCTTGAACATTCTCCACAGTCGGTACATCTGCCCGCTACGTGGAATGCTCTGATAATGTGGAACATCTTTTCTTCAAAGCTGGTCGCGGGAGCCTTGTTTTCTGCAGCGGAATCGGGGTTGTTGAATACGCATTTTTCGCAAGTACAAGCGGGACATACGTCACGGCAAGCATTACATCTGATGCATCTGGAAAGCTCGTTCTGCCAGAAAGCGAATCTTTCATCAGCCGTCATTGCTTCCAGTTCTTCTACCTTGTCGAATCTGTTGGAGTCGAGGATTTCGCCCTCTTCGCCCATAAGCTCATCATAGCCTACGTGCTTTTTGCTCTTACAGCTAAGACATCTTTCAGCCATAACTTCTGCAAAATCAAGGAGAAGGGGAGCGTCTTCGTATAATGTCTGAACGGCAACCTTTTCTCCCTCATCTTTAATTGAGGTGATACCGTCGCCTGCAAGAGCCTTTATTTTTGCAATATCGGCCATGCCGTTGCAGGGGATACCTACAGCATAAACCTTTTCACGGTCAATTCTGTGCTCGGTTAAAAGCTGATTAAAGCTATAGGTGTCGCAAGGTTTAAGAAATACCAGTATTTTGCCTTCGGACTTTTTTGTCTGGGCAACAAGGTATTTTGAAAGGTTTGCACCGCAGAAATCGTTCCAAACGAAGTTTGCTTCAATATCTTTTACGTCAGTGAACAGGGAAGGAGTTACGTCGTATTCGAAATCTCCGACTGTCCAACCAAGAACTGCGGTAACGGTACCGTCGGTAAGGAGGGCAGATGCCTTTTCAATTAAAGCTGTTCTTGTTACTTTTTGCATCTCAAATCCTCCAATCTCTTGTTTTCGCCAAGAGCGGCTACCTTTTCGGCAAAATCGTTCATGGTAGCTGCAAATTTAGCACCTTCTGCTGCGGATACCCATTCAAGACGGGTACGTTCTCTCTCGATTCCAAGGAAATCAAGCATAGAGAAGAGAAGGGTCATTCTTCTTCTTGTGAAGTAGTTTCCTGAAGTATAGTGGCAGTCTCCGGGGTGGCAGCCGCAGATGATTACGCCGTCTGCTCCACGCTGGAATGCTCTTAATATAAACATAGGATTAACTCTGCAGGAGCAGGGAACCCTTATTATTTTTACGTCTGCGGGATAATTTAAACGGTTGTTACCTGCAAGGTCAGCACCTGCATAGGAACACCAGTTACAGCAAAACGCCACTATAAGGGGTCTGTAATTATTTACTTGCATATGGCGTCTACCTCCGCGATTATCTGATTACTTGAAAATCCTTTCAGGTCCATAGCACCCGAGGGACAAGCTACCGTACAAGCACCGCAACCCTGACATACGGCAGGATTTACTTTTGCTACGCGGCGAATAGCCACGCTTCTGTCGGGCATACGGAACTCTTTATTTTCATAAGTGATAGCACCGTAGGGACATACTCTTTCACAAGAAGAACATCCGTTACACAAAAGCTCGTTGGAGTTTGCAACACAGGGGTTACCCGTAAGCTTATCCTTAGCCAACAGGCCTATAACCTTTGCGGCAGCCGCACCGGCCTGGGATACTGTTTCGGGGATATCCTTGGGACCCTGGCAAGCGCCTGAGAGGAATACTCCAGCTGTGGGGCTCTCTACGGGACGGAGCTTGGGATGAGCTTCTGTGAAGAAGTCGTTTGTATCCATACTTGCTGTAAGCATAGTAGCCAAGGGACGGGCAGACTTGTCGGGTTCTATTGCTGCTGCCAGAACTACAAGGTCAGCATCAATGTGAAGCTGCTTGTTTTCTATAAGGTCAGAAGCCTGAACCTTCAGCTTATCTCCGTGGGGAGAAACCTTACCTACCATACCTTTTATATAGTGTACGCCGTATTCTTCTACTGCGCGACGGTAGAACTCATCAAAGTTCTTACCGGGAGTTCTTACGTCTATGTAGAATACTGTAACATCTGTGTCGGGATATTTGTCTCTGGTAAGCATTGCGTGCTTAGCAGTATACATACAACAAATCTTGGAGCAATATTCCTTGCCCTTTTCGTTGCAAGCATCACATCTGGAACCTACGCATTGTACGAAAACGATCTTTTCGGGATGCTTTCCGTCAGAGGGACGAAGCAATTTACCTGCGGTAGGACCTGCAGCGTTGGTAAGACGTTCAAATTCAAGGGAAGTGATAACGTCCTTAGATTGGTTATAAGCGAATTCAT
>JAZRLW010000005.1:0-3918 GCA_045647025.1 Eubacteriales bacterium | reverse complement strand
CTTCGTCGGTGGTAACGGTAATAACAGCCTGACCTACCCCAACCGTGGTTACTACACCCTTTGAGGATACGGTAGCAACACTTTCGTCGGAAGAACTATACTTAATCTTTTTGTTATCTGCACTGGAAGGAACAACAGAGGCCTTTATCTGATAATTCTGTCCTGTACCTTCAATGGTATATTCTTCGCCCGTAATCTTGATTCCCTGAACGTGAACGGGAAGCTTAACTGTAACCTTACATTTTGCTACCTTCTTTCCGTTTGCGGAAAGGGCCTGAACGGTAGCAGTACCGTTACTCATAGGCGTTACAACGCCGTCGGGAGAGACAGTAACTATTTTTTCATTGGATGAAGACCAAACGAGGCCTCTTTCGGTGGTATTGGCAGGCTGGAACTGAGGAGTAAGAATGAGTTCGTCATCTACGTTCTTAAATGTAAACTCCCTTATATCGAACTCTACGTCCTCTATTGGGATAAAGCAATTGACTATTACTCTACAAGCAGCAATAAAATCGCCGTCCTCGGTCTTTGCTTCTATAAGGGTTTCGCCGTTACTTACGGCAGTGACCAGACCGTGGTCGTCAACGGTAGCTATGTTGCTATCCCCTGCCGACCATATTACGGTGGGATTGGTAGCATCGGCAGGATTTATTGATGCAACCAGCTGATGGGTTGCTCCGAATTCAGTAAACTCAACAACGTCCTCGGTAAGATATACACCCTCAACGTAAACGGTAAAGTCAACGTCTACCCTACAGCTTACGGAGCCCATTCCGTGTTCGGGATAGGCTGTAATATATGCCGTACCGTTACCCATAGGAGTAATTTTTCCCTTACTGTCAACTATAGCAACAGCTTGATTAGAGGATACGTATTTAACTGTTTTGTCGGTAGCCTCTGCCGGGAATACGGAAACGTCCATAACAGCACTTTGATCGGCTTTAGTGAACTTATATTCCGTCAAAGACGATTCAACGGAGGTCACGTCAACGGGGAAAAAGGTCGTGCGTATAAAGTCCTCCACCTCACATCCGCTGAAAAGCGACAGGATGAAAGAAAACGCAAGTATAAGACAAATCGTCTTAATGACCTTTTTCTTCATTGAGTAACCTCCGATGTAAAAAGTTTTATTTAACTTCTCTGATAAGAATAATGGGTGTGCACTGGTCGTCCTGACCTGCAGGATTATCTCTTATTATTTCAACAAGCTCTTCCTTAGGCATAGCAAGATCAGAGGACTTGCCGAGAACAACAGCGCTTATATCGCAAGCGTCAATTATCATACAGGGTATGCCGAGCTTTTCTCTGATCTCTTCGCAAACTCCGTCGGGATTTTCGGGATTCAGGATACCGTACTCAACGTATTCCTTAAAGGAAATATCATAATCTATAAGTCCGTCTATACCCTCAACCTCGTGACCGCACACTTTATAAAAGACGCCTTTTATACCAAAAAGTTTCGTTACAGCAGAACAGAATGCGGCAAACAGAACGCGGAGAAGTCCGCACTGCATAATTACCAACTGCATCTTGTAAGGAGTTCCCGCACCAGGGCCAGCAGGAGTAACGTGAACAAACTTGCACAAAAGCTTTGCCCAGAATCCGGGGTGAATATCCTTGCGGTAAACTATTCGCTTCTGACAAAGTGCTATTATCTTCTCGCTTATGGATATGAAATCCCCTTCCTGAATATGAGGAAGCGCGTATTCCTTAACGATATCAACGTAGTCATCGCCAATATTCACAAATCTGGTAACTATGGCGTAACGTTCGTATTTCTTGCCGTTTACTTCTATTATAAGGTTCTTACCTTCATTGGGTTTTAATTCCATTTCTTTAATCTCCCTTTAGCAAAAGGTTTCGGGCAGTTTTGTACCGCCGAGAATATGAAAATGCAGATGCTTAACAGACTGGGCACCATCTTCGCCGCAGTTGTTAATGATGCGGTAGCCGTTTACCAGACCTTCCTGAACTGCAATCTTCTTTATGGCGTTAAAAATGTCTACCATAATGCTTCCGTTTTTCTCAAGGTCAAAGTCATCCATTGAGGCCATAACGTGTTCCTTGGGAATAACAAGTATATGAACGGGGGCCTGGGGATTTATATCCCTGAAAGCATAAACCTTTTCGTCCTCGTATACCTTTGCAGAAGGAATCTCTCCTGCGGCTATTTTACAAAATATACAATCCATAATTTTACCGCCCTTCTTATGAAAAAGGGACGGAGAGCTTTTCCTGTCCGTCCCTCTCATTATGTTATTTTATTTGGAAAGCATTGCTCTTACGGCTTCAACAGCTTCGGAAATCTTGGAAGCATCCTTACCGCCGGCCATAGCACCGTCGGGTCTACCGCCACCGCCGCCAAGACAAATCTTTGCAGCTTCTTTTACGATATTGCCGGCGTTGGCACCTGCCTTAACGGCTTCCTTGCCGCAGCTTACAACGATGTTTACCTTACCGTCGTTTTCTGCAAAGAGAAGAACAACAGCATTATCATATTTAGCGCGGAGATCGTCACCAAGAGTTCTGAGAGTGTTTGCATCAGCCGCAATCTTACCGGTAATAAAGGAGAATGCGCCGATAGTTTCAGCATTCTTAACGATATCGTCAAGACCGGAAGCGGAAAGCTTTGCGTTAAGGTCAGCTATCTGCTTGTTTGCGGCCTTGAGCTCGTTCATAAGAGCCTCTGCCTTGGCAGTAACCTCTTTTGCGTTGGTCTTGAGGGCTGCCGCGGTTTCATTTATGGTTCTGTCCTTTTCGCCGATAGCATCAAGAACGTTCATACCTGTGAGAGCTTCTATACGACGTACGCCTGCAGCAATGCCGGCTTCGGAGATGATCTTGAAAAGACCAACCTTGGAGGTGTTATCAACGTGAGTACCACCGCAGAATTCCTTGGATACGTCACCCATGGTTACTACTCTTACGTACTCACCGTACTTTTCGCCGAAGAGGGCGGTAGCACCGCTATTCTTTGCATCAGAGGTCTTCATAACCTCGGTAACTACGGGATAACCTTCAAGAATATATTCGTTTACTATCTTTTCAACCTTTGCAATCTCTTCTGCAGTAAGGGCTGCGAAGTGAGAGAAGTCAAAACGCATACGGTTCTCGTCAACATAAGAACCTGCCTGAGCAACGTGAGAGCCAAGAACTTCCTTAAGCGCAGCCTGGAGAAGGTGCGCGGAGGAGTGGTTACGCTTGGTAGCCTCGCGGAGAGCCTTGTCTACGGTAAGAATAACAGTATCGCCTTCAGCGATTGCAGCTTCAGCATTTGCTATCTTATGGAGGAATATACCGTTAGTCTTTTTGGTATCGGTTACGGTGAGCTTTGTGCCGTCCTTTTCAAGGATACCTCTGTCGCCTACCTGACCGCCGCCTTCACCGTAGAAGGGAGTCTTATCTGTAACTACAGCAAGAGTGCCATCTTCTTCGGTAAGAACCTTAATAACCTTTGCTTCTGCGGTAAGGGTTTCGTAGCCGAGGAATTCTGTCTGGGCCAGACCTTTAAGATCTTCGTTGCCCTTCCAAGCAGAAGCGCCGGAAGCGAGATACGCTTCTCTTGCTCTCTTCTTCTGCTCGTCCATACAAGCATTGAAGGCAGCTTCGTCGGTATTCATACCCTTTTCTTCAAGGATTTCAAGAGTGAGGTCAAGGGGGAAACCGAAGGTATCGTAAAGTCTGAATGCATCTTCGCCAGAAATGGCCTTCTTGCCTTCAGCTTCTGCCTTTGCGATAAGTTCGTTAAGGATAGCAAGACCGCTGTCGATAGTCTGGTTGAATCTTGCTTCTTCCTGATCTATAACGTTAATAATAAAGTTTTCTTTTTCCTTAAGCTCGGGATAAGCTTCGCCGCTCTCTCTGATAACTACCTTTGCAAGCTCGCTGAGGAAGTGCTCAGACTTAATACCGAGAAGC
>JAZRLW010000004.1:0-1734 GCA_045647025.1 Eubacteriales bacterium | reverse complement strand
GCTTATAAGAAATCTGTTCCATTATTTCACCTAAACGTTAGACTTTTATAAAAACATAACAGCAAGTATCAAACCATGCCAAAGGGTAACGCCGCCAACCAATTCAAACCGCTGAACACGTAACCCGAAAGAGTAAAGAGCGGTCCGTCAAGGACGTTCAAGAACAGTAAGATCATAAGAGCGTACATAATGTATCTCTCGTACTGCATAACCTTGTAATAATATTTCTGAGGAAGAAGCACCGTTGCGATTCTCGAACCGTCAAGAGGCGGAACGGGTAATAAATTGAATACTGCAAGGTTTACGTTAATCTGCGCCGCAAAAATGAAGAAGGTGCATATATAACCTATTGGCTTAACCATTTCAAGCATAGCGAGTGAGAATAACATATACTTCATAACTGCCATAAGACCGTTAACTATAAGAAGACTTATCAACGCCTGAATAAGATTACATACAGGACCCGCAAGAGCCACGAGAGCCATACCCACTTTAGGGTTCTTGAATCGTCTCATTCTTACGGAAACGGGCTTTGCATAACCGAAACCAAAGAGAAAGATAAGAACGGCACCCACAGGGTCAATATGAGCGGTAGGATTAATAGTAAGCCTACCTTGATTACGGGGAGTATTATCTCCAAGCTTCACGGCAACAAAGGCGTGAGCAAATTCATGAAGAGGAGTAGCACAAAACACCACAAAACACATAGAGCCAAGAAAAACGAGCAACTCTATAAAATCGAAATCTCCTCTTGAACTTAAGATATAATTAAGCATTCTTTAATCGTCCTAACTACAAACGTATTGAATTTATCGGGATACAACCACTACCCTGTCAAGGTCAGATGCATCCTTAATAATATTTCCTTTTTCTGCTTTACCAACAAACAAAGACAAAATATCCTCTGCCTGGTCTTCGCCACATTCCATAGCGAGGTAACCGCCACGATTAATAAGCGGATACCATACCTCCGAAAGTTGACGGTAGAAAATAAGACCATCTTCGCCGCCATCAAGTGCAAGTCGAGGCTCGAAGGAAACCTCCGTCTGGAGAGTTGCAACCTCATCAGAACGGATATACGGTGGGTTTGAAAGAATTATATCGGGTCTCGGAAGACCTATAAAGCTCGTCCCGTCAAGAATATCCGCCTTTACCACCTTAACATTATCGGCAATAAGAAGCTCCTTATTCTTTCGGGTATATTCGAGAGCGGTATCTGAAATATCAACGCAATAAACCTCAACCTGAGGACATGCCTTAGCAATAGATATTCCGATACAACCACTACCGCAACAAAGGTCAAAAACAACCTTCAAGCCCTTTTTATTTATCTTATCGATAGCGTACTCAACAAGTATCTCTGTTTCGGGACGAGGAATAAGAACCCCTTCCCCTACTTTAAAGGAATATTTGTAAAAATCCCACATACCGATGATGTACTGGAGCGGTTGTCTGTCGCATCGTTTTTTGAGACAATCCTCAAAATGGATAAGCTTCACCTCATCCACCGCAACACCCGAATGCATAAGAAGACCCGTCTTATTGTATCCAAAGCAATACTGAACAAGCTGCTGAGCATCAAACTCAGGCGAATCACAGTCAGCCTCTGTGAGACGCTTAACCGCATCTCTGTACACGGAGTAAAGTGTTTTCAATTTCCCAAGTCGGATCGTAGCCATGTCGTTCTGTGAGCCAAGGAGTTGTAGCCCCTAATTGTCTTCCTAAGACCGCTTG
>JAZRLW010000003.1:0-8760 GCA_045647025.1 Eubacteriales bacterium | reverse complement strand
CAGGTTGTTTCTTGGTACGACAACGAAAACTCCTACACCAGCCAGATGGTTAGAACCATTAAGTACTTTGCAGAACTCAACTAAGTTCTCATATACAGAAAAGAGCGACGCTTATGCGTCGCTCTTTTGCTATATATTGAAAACTTGATTAATTAAAACTTTATGCTACTAAGTATTTCATGAACGTGGGTTATAACCTCGGTATCCGCGCTTTTTGAGATAGAATAGTATATGGTGTAAAAAATGTCGGTATTTTCGTTCCGGAAAAAGAATATTCCGCCTTCCCCAATATCTTCACCAGAAAGGGAGAGCTTTCTGCAGATGTTACCTGCAATAACCGACTCCGTATATTCGGGGCTAACCGTAACGTCCTCTGTAGTGTAGTAACGGGTAAGGCTTTCTGTCATTTGATCCACATCTCGGGAACCGCCTTGGAGAGTAATACTTACGGTGAAAAGACCGCTCCTGTATACGCCGTATATGTCCTCTGCTTCAAATGCGGACATTTTATCTGACTTTGAGTAGTACGAAAAGGAAACGCTGCGGTTTGCGTTTGTATACGTTACCCATTGGTCGGCGCCGCAGGCGGATAAGAATATCAAACACAGTATAAGCAAAGAGATTATTCTTTTAAGGCTTTTCATTTTATTCTTCCATTCCCTCGTAATAATCGCTTTCCTTTACGACTACGGTTTGGCGGTTATCGGTGCCGTCGCCCATGTTAGGATATTTAAATCTGTAAGCTTTCCTTTTTGATATTTTCTGAGCTTCGTTTTCGTCTGTGAGGGGATTCATAGCCGCGTCATATTTCTTTCCACAGATACAGATATATCCAAAGTCGCAGGGGGAAACCAGTTTGCCGCAGGTACAGAATTTCATTTTTCATACTCCTTTGTGAGAGAAAATTCGGGGATAAAGGACTCATCTGCAGATGTAAAATCCTGAATAAAGCAGTTATAAAAGCCTTCGTTTTGGGCAAAGTCTACCACTCTTGAGTATTCTTTGCGTTTTAGTCGGCGGGAGATATCTTCAAAGTCCATGGCCTTTCCCTCGGGTATGTATTGGCACATCAGACTTAAATAAGTATCTGCCGAAAAGTGCGCCTTTATTTCTTTGATAAGGGCTATGGTGTCCATTGTGTGGTTGGGTAGCGCAAGGTGTCTTATGATAACACCTTTTTCCATAAGTCCGTCTTCGGTAAAGAGATCGCGGGGCTGTTGCCGTTTCATTTCTTCTATGGCGGCTATGGCTTTTTCAAAATAATCCTCTGCCGAACATAGGCGCCTTGCAAGTTCATTGGAGTGGAATTTCAGATCGGGCAGGTAAATGTCTACAAGGCCATCAAGTTTTTTGAGTGTTTCTACCGATTCGTAGCCGTTGCTGTTCCAAACCACGGGAATCTTTAGCAAAGGTTTTACTTTTTGAAGTAGGGGAATAAGCTCAAGGGCATAATGTGAGGGGGTTACCAGATTTATATTGTGAACGCCCTGCTCTTGCAGACCAATAAATACGTCTATAAGCTCTTGCTCTGTGAGTGCTTTTCCCGCGGATGCCCTGCGGCTGATAAGATAATTCTGGCAAAACACACATCCAAGATTACATCCTGTAAAGAATACGGTACCCGAACCCTTTTGTCCGCTTATGCAGGGTTCTTCCCAGTAGTGAGGGGCGGCTCTTGATATTTCGATAGCGTTGCTTCTGCCACAGAATCCGCTGCATGATGAACGGTCTATATCGCAACTTCGGGGGCAGGCTGTACATAGAGGCATGGTTCTTATTCCTTTAAATTATGAAATATGTGTTAAGTACTTGAATTTTAGCAAATTTTGTGGTAGAATTATTCCCGAAAATAAGTGCCTTTGGAGTGGACAGTTTTATTATGAAAAAAATCAAAATAACCAAGCAAATGATAAGAGAGTTTATTTTGCTCAATATTGGCGTTATTATCGTTGCTGCCGGCGTTTATTTCTTTAAACTCCCCAACAACTTTACCACGGGTGGCGTTACCGCCATATCCATTATCTTTTCCGAACTTATTCCCGTGGGAATATCGGCAGGAACCTATATCTCCGTGCTGAATATGCTGTTTTTGATATTGGGCTTTATCTTCGTTAACAAGAGCTTCGGTGCAAAGACCATATACGGTTCGTTTCTTTTCTCGGCCGTTATAAAGATTTTTGAGTATGTTATTCCTCTTGACGGACCGCTGACTGATCAGAAGCTTCTGGAACTTGTTTTTGCAATGCTTATCCCTGCCATGGGTACGGCTGTCCTCTTTAATGTTGAGGGTAGTACCGGCGGTACTGATATATTAGCAATGATACTTCGAAAGTATCTTGCTGTAGATATCGGTAAGGGGTTGCTTATAAGTGACTTTGTTATAGCACTTCTTGCAGGATTTATCTTCGGCCTTGAAACCTGCTTGTTCTCTCTTCTCGGTCTCTTCCTTAAATCTATAATGGTTGACTGGGTAATTGAAAGTATAAACAGTAAGAAGAGCATGATAGTGGTTACAAAACACTACGATATTGTGCGCGAGTATATCACAAAAGATCTTAACAGAGGCGCTACCGTATGGGATGTACACGGTGCCTATACAAATGATGAGGAAAAGATGATCCTTACGGCTCTTTCCCGTTATCAGGCTAAAAAGCTTCAGCTCTTCCTGAAGAGGAACGATCCCAGCGCCTTTACCGTAGTTACCAATACCAGCGAAATATACGGCAAGGGCTTTATGTCAATAAAAATGTAACTTGTTAAAAAACCATCGGGTGTTCCCGATGGTTTTTTTTGTTTTATTAATAACCAAACTGTTCGTAATGTTCCTGAATCTTATCGTTGTACTCGAAACCGCCGGGGAAGTTTGCGCTCTTAAGAATGCCGGGGGTGTAACCGTCAGCAAGCATCTTTTCAACTGCACAAGAGGTGATGCTCCAAAGGAGGTATGCGGAAGAAATACCGGAAGCGGCTGCAAACTTTGCTTCAACGCCTTCAACATCAAGCATGGCTTCTGCTGCGGGAGCACAGTTGTCTACTGCAATGGTAACGAACTCGTGGAGTCTCTTACCGGAGGGATGTACGGGCTCAACGGCCTGAGCGTATTCAAGGCTGGTGAAAGCTACAACGTTTACGCCCTTTTCCATAGCGTCCCAGGCAAGTTCTACAACTCTCTTTGTTCTTCCGGAAACGGAGCTTACGAAGAGGAGGTCGCCGGGATTAAGCTGGGTAACTTTTCTTTCGTATTTTTTAAGGAAGATGGGGCCGCCGCCTCTCTGAATAACGTCGTTTTCAATGGCGTGGCATATGTCGTTAAGATATATTTTGCGGTTCTGTTCTGCGGTTTCTGCAACGAGATTGCCTACCTTTATAACGGTTTCTCTCTGAGTTTCTCTTACCTTCTTAAGAAGGTCGTCGATTGCCTGATGATATCTGTCCATTAACATGGTATGTATCCTCCAAGTTTTAATATTATGCATGTGTATTTTCCTATTCGATTATACCACTATTTGCCCTAAATGTCAAGTTGTTTTACAATAATTACAGAAAATCAAGGGGTTTCGGAAAGGATATTCCGAAACCCCAACTCACTCAAAGGTGAGAAGTTTTACCTTTATTTCTATTAAGAATATTCAGGCAAAATTTATTTCATACCGTTTTCGTAAGCCTGGATCATCTTCTTAACCATCTGACCGCCTACAGAACCTGCCTGCTTAGAGGTGAGGTCACCATTGTAACCCTGCTTGAGGTTAACGCCTACTTCGCTGGCAGCTTCCATCTTGAATCTGTCAAGAGCTTCCTTTGCCTCGGGTACGAGCTTCTTGTTTGAAGACATTGTATTCACTCCTTACTGCGATGAAGAGGGGCGGGTTCGCCCCTGTCAACCACAGGACGAACGGAACACGCTCCGTCTTCATTTATTAATAACCCGAAAATCCTTCGGGATGCAAACTAAAAGGGCATCGGAATAAGGATGCCTCACCGATACGATGAACAGTATCACTCAATACCGAAGGTATTCGATGCTTTGTTCTCGGTGCTTTTTTGTTTGCAGGAGTATTATGTGTAAATGGTCGCATTGATATTAATATTAATTTATGGAAATCCAGGATAAAAGCGGTAAGAGTTTTGTTTATTAATTTTATTAATTAAAAAATTAAAAATATTAAGTTTTAGTATTGACAAGATTAATTTTATATGATATACTGTTTTTACAAAGTATAAGGAGATGTGTTATGAAGCTAAAAACACCCGACCACTGTCCCGTGTGTGGAGAAGAGCTTACCGTTACAAGACTGACTTGCGACAGCTGTAAGACAGAGCTTTCGGGACAATTTCCCAAATGTCGTTACTGCGCCCTTGACGATAGACTAAGTGAATATTTGGAGATATTTCTCCGCTGTCAGGGAAATATCAAGGAAATAGAGCGAATGATGGGGATATCCTATCCTACGGTAAAGAATCTTACGGATGAACTTCTCGGCGCTTTAGGGTTAAGTCCTGTGGTCGCGGATAAGAAATCCCAGCCCATGAGCATTACAGAGGTTCTTGATAAGCTTGAAGCAGGCGAAATAACCAGCAAGGAAGCGGCCGCGCTTCTTGCAAAAAATAAAAAGAAATAACGGAGGGACACGCAATGGAAAACAGAGATAAGAAAAGAATTCTTGAGATGATAAAAGAAGGGAAGATCAGCGTTGACGAGGGGATAGAACTTCTTAACGCCATAAATGAGGGGACCCCTAAAGTTGACACAGCTATGGAAAAGCCCGTTAGTAAGAAAAAAAGGAAACTTCGTATAGCTGTTCTTGCCGAAGACGGCAGTGATAAAGCTGACGTTAACGTTAGCATCCCCATTAATTTGGTGAAGGCGGTTCTTCCTGTGTTGAATTCCGGCATTATTCCCGAGAAGACACGGGTGGAAATCGGTAAAAATGGGATAGAGATGGATGCTGTTATGTCTGCAATCGACGGCATTATCGAGAATATCGACGACCTTGACGAGGATATGGTAAATATTGACGTTGGGGGAGAAGACTCTGCAAAGGTGAGAATATATGCGGATTAAGCCTGTCTTTTTCTTCATTATAAAAATATTTGTTTCCGAAGAGAAGAATATAAGAATATACTTGCCTTTTCCGATCTTTTGTTTTAGTGACTTTATTGAAGGTCTTGGAGATATAGCCGCTTTTTTTAATATAATTACTTTTGGAAAACTAAAGATAGCTTTCAGTAAATCAGAATCTTTTCTTCACAGAGTAGACATTAGAAAGCTGACCTCGGTTATTTATACCCTTTCGGACTTTTTTACCGAGCTTTCTCTTTTTACCGGCAGGACGGATTTTGTTGATATTCAGACAAAGAGCGGAAACGAAAAGGTAAAGGTTAAAATCTTTACCCGTTAGTACATACTGATGGAGATAGTCGATGAGAATATTACTTAAATGGATAGCCTGCGTGGGGACTCTGTTTCTTCTGTGGAGAGCCTTTCCCGTATACGTGACAGTATCTTCGCCTATAGCAGACATTCTTGCGGCGGGCACCGTATTGTGGCTTGTAAACATTTTTATTAAGCCTTTTGCCCAAATAGTGTCCGTGGTAGTTACAGTTCTTACGGTAGGCATATTTAGCTTTGTTGTGAATGCTTTTATGATAAGCCTAACGGACATGATGCTTCCCGGTCTCAAAATAGAAAGCTTTTTGATATATCTGTTGGGTGCGCTGATACTTGCCGTGTTGAATTCGGTAATAACCTCTGCGCTAAAAGAAAAAGTTAAATAATCCCTTGAAAAAGATGACCCTGAAAGAATTTTCTTGGTCATCTTTTTTGTTGACAAAAAAAGTGTTGAGTGGTATAATCAAAAGTATAAAATTCGGGAGGTAAGGAATGAACGATATTACTTGGTACACAGTTGCTGTAAAAACTCCTTATAAAAGTAGCCGAAAGATTCTTTTGTCTGAAAATACAAGTTTGTCCGCCCTTGCAGATTGCATACTTGATACCTACGGTATAGTAAAGGACAGGGCTTGCTTTTTCTTCTCGGGAGATACCCCGTGGGAGGGAACTTTATATACCGATACGGCGGAATTTCCCAAATATCTTAATATTCAACGGATTCCTTTTGAGAGTCTTGCAGAGGAAGAGTCTCGCTTTGTTTTTCAAGTAGGCTATGAGCCCGAATTTGTTTTTGATTGCTTTATAGACGTATCAACTAAATCGGGCAGTGATGCTCCGGAGGTAATATATTCCAAAGGCGGAACGGTTTCCGAGTTTTTGCCCGTTGACGAAGACGAACTCTATTTTGAGATGGAGAATTGTGATGTTGACGATTCTTCCGAGGAAGAATGTGTCGTTCCCATTTATTCTGATATTGACCTTGTTATAGACAGATATCTTCGCAGCTTTGTTGCTCTTTACGGAGTTATTCCCAAAAAGAAGGCTGTGGAAATGATTCTTTACTATGAACCTGAAATGCCCGTATCAGAGATAAGGCAGTCTATGAGATATTTGCCTATGATTGATAGTCGAAAAGACTATACTGTTACCCAGCGTGAAATAGTATATACCGAACTTCTTGAAATGCAATCGGGAGAATACTTCGCCCTGAAAAAAGTTCAGCGCGGAAAGGAATATTATCTACCACAAAAAGAAGAACTCCTTCTGTATGCAGACCCTTTGTACGTTGAACCAACCTCTGCCTTTAAAGAATTGGAATCCTCGATAGGGAAGAGGGTGGCAGAGGAACTTTACAGGATGATGCAGGGCGGAATTTCCCCAACTGAAGCCATAGCTCTTGAAGCGAAGATCTTAAAAAGAGAACCCTACGGAGAGAAGGAATTGACTCTTGCTGAGACCGTAGAAAAGAGGATTCGGCGTTGGGAGAACAGAGGATTTCCTCAAGAGGTATAAAACTGCCCTTTTCTTTTGAAATATTTTTTAATTTTCCCCAACCGCTATTGCTTTAAAATGCGGATAGTGGTATAATTTTTCTATCAGAGTAGGTGTATGTGCGATAAGTGCGGTAAGATGGGATGTCGCTTACCGACGAAAAGACATTTCTTTTGTCTGCGGTACAACACCGCATCCGCTGTCAAACTGAAAAACAGTTCGGACAACTCTGTTCGCCCGTATTAATTTTTTCGGTACGGACGTACGGCGGGTTTACCGCCTGAATCCCTCTGTTGGGATGAAAGGAGATACTTCGATGAACAATCCTTCAATATCTGAGCTTCTGCTTGGATATTCAAAGAAGGACCGAGGTTCACTTTTGAAAACCTTGGTCTGCTGTGCTTTGCTCATGGCCATCGCTGTGGTTTGCAAGGCTGTTTTAGTCGTTTCCGTTCCCATGTTTGGTGTAGAAGGTCAGGAGATAAATGTCGGATACGCCATAATAATGTTTACCGCAGTCCTTTACGGACCCTTTTGGGGCGCGGCTGTGGGATTCGGGGCAGACTTTTTGGGATTTTTGATAGACAGTAACGGCGGCGGATATGCCATCGGTATCGGTCTTACAAATATCCTTATAGGATTTGTTACGGGCATAGTTATGATAATCTTCAGGGAAAGAATGAAGAAGATTGCCGTTCTCGCCCCCACGTCTTTTATCCTACTTACGGCGGCATCGTTGCATAATTCTCTTTGGATAGCCGTCATTTACGGATTTGTCAGCAAGCCCTACTGGACCTACGCTTTACCGAGATTAGGCTTTTCGGCGCTGATAAACTTCCCCCTCAATGCTTTCGTGTTGTACATATTATTGAATAGGGTTGTGCCTATATTGCAAAGGGCAGGCCTGGTAAAAAAGACGCCAATAAGAAAGGATACAGAAAACCATGAATAAGTTCCCCTCTGATATTGAAATCGCCCAGAGCGCAAAAATGGTGCCCGTGGCAGAGATTGCTGCAAAATTAGGTTTTTCCGATGATGAAATAATCCCTTACGGCAAGTATAAGGCAAAGATAGATGCCAAGGGAAAGGGTGATAAGCAGGGTAAGCTTATTCTCGTTACCGCTATTAACCCCACCCCCGCAGGTGAAGGCAAGACCACTACCGCAGTAGGTCTTGGCGAAGCTCTTCACCGTATGGGTAAGAACTCCGCAATAGCTCTCCGTGAGCCCTCTCTCGGCCCCGTTTTCGGTGTTAAGGGCGGTGCTGCAGGCGGCGGATATTCTCAGGTTGTTCCTATGGAAGATATCAACCTCCACTTTACGGGTGACTTCCATGCAATTACTTCCGCAAACAATCTTCTTTGTGCAATGATAGATAACCATATTTATCAGGGCAATAAGGAAAATATTGATCCCAAGAGCATAATATTCAAGCGTGTTCTTGATATGAACGACAGAGCCCTCCGTAACGTTGTCGTAGGCCTCGGAAAGAACACCGACGGCGTTATCCGTCAGGACGGCTTTATGATAACCGTTGCCAGTGAGGTAATGGCTATACTCTGTCTTGCAGAGGACCTTAAGGATCTCCGTGAAAGACTCGGTAACATCCATATCGGTTATCGCTACGACAAGACCCCCGTCTTTGCAAAGGACGTTAAGGCTCACGGTGCGATGACTGCCCTTCTCAAGGACGCTATCCTTCCCAACCTTGTTCAGACTCTTGAAAATTCTCCCGCATTCATTCATGGTGGACCCTTTGCCAATATTGCTCACGGTTGTAACTCCGTAGCCGCTACCAAGCTGGTTCTTTCCAGATTCGACTACTGCGTAACCGAGGCAGGCTTCGGTTCCGACCTTGGCGGTGAAAAGTTCTTCGAT
>JAZRLW010000002.1:0-2968 GCA_045647025.1 Eubacteriales bacterium | reverse complement strand
CCTTGATGCTCATAAGACGTATAGCCCCCGGACTCTCATTCGGATACTGTAACAGAGGTCCTCTTGTGGATTACGGTAATGAAGAATCTTTGCGTGTGTTTACCGAGGGGTTGAAAAAATACGCAAAATCAAAAGGGCTGTGCTATGTAAAGTTCGACCCTCTTATTCCCGTTAATGTAACACATCCCGAGCTTAAAGAAGAGCAGTATTTGGATTTGTATGAGGGGAATGAGGAATCCTACGGAAAGGCTTCGGACCTTCTTGCCACCTTGGGGTATGCACACAAAGGATTCGGCAAGGATCTGAGTGATTATATTCAGCCCCGATACAATATGATAGTACCTCTGAAAAATAGATCGGGAAAACCTCTTTCTCCCGATGAGCTGAAGAAGAATTTCCGTCAGTCTATCAGAAAATACGTTGGCAGCTTTGCCGATAACAGAGGAATATTTACCGAGATTCCTGAAGTAACGGATGAGGTTCTTGAGGAGTTTACCCGTCTTATTCATTCCACCGAGGAGCGTCAGGGAATATATCTCCGAGGTAAGGAGTATTTTAAGCTGCTCACCGAGGCTTACGGCGAGGATGCAAAGATTATTCTTGCAAAATGTCACGTTAACGTTTATAGAGAATATCTTGAATCAAGACTGAAAAACGAGCCTGAAAATCAAGCTAAAATATCAGAACTTATTCAAGAAGCTGACGACGTTATGGCCAAAAACGGAGAAATCGTTTCTCTTGCAGGATTGCTGGTTGTCTTTCCGCCCAATAAAGAAGGAGCGAAAACGGCTGAATATCTTTATGCAGGTGCAGACCTTTCAATATTCTCCTCTTTTAACATAACCATGATAGGCCTTTATGATGCTATGAAATACTGCATTGAAAGAGGTTGTGATATGCTTAATCTCGGCGGCGTTGAGGGCACCCTTGACGATGGTTTATACGAGTTTAAGGCCAGGTTTGGTTCCTTCCTTGTGGAATATTACGGTGAGTATGACCTTATAGTTTCACCTTTGAAATACAAGCTTTTAGAGAAATATCTTCCTACTGCCGTAAGGGTGTACAAGAAGATAGTAAGAAAGCTTACGGGAACCGAAAATAAGAATAAATAAAAGAAAAACAAATGCAATTTGCATCTGTTTTTTATTATCTGTATTGATCTTTTATAAAATTTTTAAGAGAATCGATAGCTTCTGTCGAGCATTCGGGAATCTCTTTAAAGGGGAATTCAATCCCCATGTTCTCATATTTGGGCAAACATATCTTTCGGAAAGGAAGAAGTTCTACTTTTTCGAGGTTTTTGTATTCTTCTGCAATGGAAATTACGGCTTTTACATTTTCTTCTGAGTCTGTAACTTGAGGAACTACAACATGTCTTATCCAAAGGGGGATGTTCATTTCCTCTGTAAGATTAAGGAATTGTTGCACCTTTTCAAGTGAACCGCCTGCATATTTTTTATATCCGCTGTCAGTGTCAAACTTTATATCGCATATGACAAGGTCAGTTTCTTTAAGAACTGCTTTGGCTTTTTCAAGGTCACATATTCCTGATGTGTCTATGGCTGTGTGCAACCCCATAGCCTTGAATCCGTGGAGCAATTCTGCTGCAAATTCGGGTTGTAAAAGACATTCGCCACCCGACAGGGTAACTCCGCCGTCCTTGATATAAGGATAAAACCTTTTGACTTTAAGGATTACCTCATCAGGGGTGACTTCCTGCCCTTGGTCTATGTCCCATGTATCGGGATTGTGGCAGTAGGCACACCTTAAAGGGCAGCCTTGAAAAAATATTACCGAACGAAGTCCGGGGCCGTCTACGGCCCCGAAGCTTTGTATTGAATGTATTTTGCCTTTTATCATTTCAGTCTCACATTGCCTGATGGAAGGTTCTGCTGATTACTTCCTTCTGCTGTTCCTTGGAAAGCTTGTTGAAGTTAACTGCGTATCCCGAAACTCTTATGGTAAGGTTGGGATATTTTTCAGGATGTTCGGAAGCATCTATAAGGGTCTCTCTGTTGAATACGTTTACGTTAAGATGCTGTGACATCTGAGAGAAATATCCGTCAAGGAGAGATACGAGATTGGTATATCTTTCCTCATCGCTGTGTCCGAGAGCTTCAGGAACGATGCTGAATGTGTTGGAGATACCGTCTCTGCATACGTCGTAGGAGAGCTTTGCTACCGAGTTAAGAGAAGCAAGAGCGCCGGACTTATCGCGACCGTGCATGGGGTTTGCTCCGGGAGCAAAGGGTTCTCCTGCTTTTCTACCGTCGGGAGTAGCACCTGTCTTTTTACCGTATACAACGTTGGAAGTAATGGTGAGTATGGAGAGGGTATGCTCTGCATTTCTGTAGCAGGGAGTTTTCTTGAGTTCTTCATAGAAGAGTCTTGTCTGTTCGCATGCAATGGAGTCAACTTTATCGTCGTCGTTACCGTAGCAGGGGAATTCGCCCTCGGTTATAAAGTCGGTAATAAGACCATTTTCTCCCTTTACGGGGCGTACTTTTGCGTATTTAATAGCGGACAGAGAGTCGGTAAGAACCGAAAGGCCTGCAATACCGAAGGCCATAAATCTATGTACCTGAGTATCATGGAGAGCCATCTGGATCTTTTCATATGCATATTTATCGTGCATATAATGAATCATATTCATGGCAGTAACGTAGGTTTTCGCAAGCCATGTTCTGTAAAAATTCATTCTCCTAAGAACATCAACATAGTTGAGATATCCGTCGCCTACGGGTTCTGTTGCGGGCGCAATCTGCATACCTGTCTTTTCGTCACGGCCACCGTTAAGGCTGAGGAGAAGGAGTTTTGCAAGGTTTGCTCTTGCACCGAAGAACTGCATCTGCTTGCCAACCTTCATAGCGGAAACACAGCAAGCTATGGCGTAGTCGTCTCCATATCTGGGGCGCATAAGATCGTCGTTTTCATACTGAATGGACGCTGTGTCGCAGGAAACCTTAGC
>JAZRLW010000001.1:0-9790 GCA_045647025.1 Eubacteriales bacterium | reverse complement strand
ATTGCTTGTCTTGACGACAAATAAGAAATTATTCTCATACTTTCAGCGTGGAGAATCTTCTCCACGCTGATTGATAATTTTACATAATATACGAAAGGTAGTTTTACCATGGATAAAGCAAAAAGACAGACCGTTATTGCCGGCAACTGGAAGATGAACAAGACTCCTTCCGAGGCAAAAGCGTTTATCAACGAACTTCTCCCCCTTATAAAGGACGCTGACTGCGAAGTTGTAGCTTGCGTTCCCTTCACTTCTCTCCCCTGCGCAGTTGAAGCAGCTGCAGGCTCTAACCTTAAGATTGGTGCTCAGAACCTTCACTTTGAGCAGTCAGGCGCTTTCACCGGCGAAATCTCCGCTTCTATGCTTAAGGATCTCGGCGTTGAATACGTTATCATCGGTCACAGCGAAAGAAGACAGTACTTCAACGAAACCGACGTTACCGTTAACAAGAAGATGCATACCGCTCTCGAAGCAGGTCTCAAACCCATCCTTTGCGTAGGCGAATATCTCGAACAGCGTGAACAGGGCATAACCGCAGAAGTTGTTGCTATGCAGACTAAGATTGCTCTTCAGGGTCTTTGCCCCAAGTGCATGAAGAACGTTATCATCGCTTACGAACCCGTTTGGGCAATCGGTACTGGCAAAACCGCTACCGCAGCACAGGCTGATGAAGTTTGCGGTATTATCAGAAACGTTATAAAGGAACTCTTCGGCGAAGAGTGCGCTCTTGCAACCACCATTCAGTACGGCGGTTCCATGAACGCAGGCAACGCAGCTGAACTTCTTTCCATGTATCACATTGACGGCGGTCTTATCGGCGGCGCTTCCCTCAAGTCCGCAGACTTCACCACCATCACAGAAGCTGCAAAGCAGTAATAATCACAGTCACCTTTGCATATAATTGACCACACATCGGTCACCTATAGAAAGGCCATAAAGTGACCGTATAAAAAGGAGTTATTGATATGTCCATATGTTTAGACATCATTGACTACCTCAGAGAGGTCAATCTAATATCCATTACCGTGAGAATAGCGTTTGCATTTCTCGTAGGCGGAATAGTAGGCTTTGAAAGAGGTAAAAAGGGCAGAGCTGCCGGTTTCAGAACGCACATTCTCGTTTGTGTGGGTTCCTGTTTGGCAACCCTTACAGGACAGTACATAATAAGCGTTCTCGAAATGAGCGGCGACCCTGCAAGATTGGGCGCGCAAGTAATAAGCGGTATCGGTTTTCTAGGTGCAGGAACAATAATCACCACAGGAAAAAACCACGTAAGAGGTCTTACCACAGCAGCGGGTCTCTGGAGTACTGCTGCTATCGGCCTTGCTATTGGTATCGGATTTTACGAAGCAGCCATTATCGGCTCTATCGCAATCGTCTTTACCATCGTTATCCTTCATAAGTTTGACTATTTCATCTTTGCAAAAACTGCAGATATTGACGTGTATATCGAGATTGAGGATATAAAGAATCTGAAAAATATTCTCAACAGCATAAAAGAACTTGAGTATGATATGCACAACATCAACATCACTCCTCCCAAATCAAATGTTGGACAGCATGTTGGCATCGAAGGTATAATTTCTTCAAAGAAGAAATGGAACAAGAGCGAGGTAATCGCTCTTATAGGAACTATTCCCGGCATTGCGTTCATAACAGAAACCACATAATAATTAAGAGGTTGCCCATAAGGCAACCTCTTTTTAAAATAAAAGGACTATGGAAAAGAAGAAACGAATACTTATTCTCGCCAGAGAGTGGAAGGAATATCAGAAAATTCTTTCCGAATACGGATACGTCATCGAAATTGCCACATCCGAATCGGATTTATTCGAAAAGATCAGAGGAATCAACTGTGACGTTGTGATAATTGAATGTGAACGCCCCGTAGGCGGTATTTTGGGCACGAATATTATTGAATATACTGCTATGCTGAGAAGCGGAAACCTCCCTCGCATTATAGCTGTAACGAAGATGTCCACACCCCAGGCAAAAGAATATTACTCAACCTTTCCCGCAGACGAAGTACTGTTCTTCACTGATACCGAAAAGGACTTGGTGAATGCAATCCGACGCACACTCTCCAGACCTAAAGATTCTCTTCCCGAAAGAAAAAGACGCCGCACGGTAAAGGAAATCACGGCATTACTTGAGGAGGAGGGGCTGAAAGAGTCCAACATTGGCACAGTCTACCTTGCAGAAGCTATAACGGATGTCATATACAGGCCCGAAAGCATTAAACTCTTAACTAAGACTGTTTATCCAGACATTGCGGAAAGATATTCTACCACTGCTGCAGCAGTTGAAAGAAGCATCAGATTTGTAGTAGATAAGGTTTCGGACGAACCAAACTCCCATTATATTCAATATTGGGTCACTCGGCTGAAAACCAGAATATTCCCATATTTTTAAATCAACCCTTTTGATCCCAAAACTTCTCGGTAAGTTCCCCCGCTTTGTCGGGGGACTTTGCTATATACAGCTTCTTCCAGAAGGAAGGGAACATTTGGGTATAGCGGCTTTCAAGGAATCTTCTGTCAAGAAGCATAACGAAGCCTCTGTCGCTTTCGCTCCGTATTACCCTGCCTGCCGCCTGAAGAACACGGTTAAACCCGGGAAATCTGTATGCGTAATCATATCCAGACTCACCTTTAGCATCAAATATCTCTTTAATAAGATCCCGCTCAAAACATAATTGAGGAATTCCCACACTGACAATAAAGGCGCCCGACAATCTTTCTCCCACAAGGTCAATACCCTCGGAGAATATTCCGCCCAACACGGCAAAGCCCACCATTGATTCGATAGGATTATTGATAAAATTTTCCAGAAAAGCAGTCCTCTCCCCTTCTGTAAGTTCGGGGGTCTGCTTAAAAACTTTGATATGAGGATATCTTTCACAGAATATTTCGTATACCTTTTCAAGATAAGCAAAGGAAGGGAAAAAGGCAAGATAATTGCCGACTTTTCCTGATATACCCCGCATAATATATTCCGAGCAAGGAATATAACTGCTATCTCTGTACTTATACTCAGCCGAAATCCCGTTACCTATTATCATATTGAGATTTTCCGATTCAAAGGGTGAAGGCAACCTTATTTCATACCCTTCGTCGGTAGCGCTGTTTTTGCGACCTATAAACTTTTTGCAATATTCCGAGGGAAGAAGGGTTGCAGAGAAAAATACGGCTGCAGCACATTTATTGTAAACCTTCTCAAGCATTTCCGACGGGTCGGCGCAAAACATTTTGACATAGGTATCTCCGCCTCTATTTTCAACGTAAAACCTGAAATGCTCCTCATCGTAATTGGAATAGAGATATCCCAAATTATTCATGTCGAAATACAGTTCAAGAACCTCTTTATCCTCGGTTCCCTTTATTCTATCCGACAAATATACCCCAAAGCTTTCACAGAAGGCGGAGCAAAGAGAATAGAATTCAGAGGGAGGATCAAGAACCTGCCTGTCAGATTCCATGCTTTTCTTCAGTTTGAGAATAAATGCGTTTATTTTTTTAAGCCTTTTGGCAAGAGGAGGAATATGTTTAAGAGTAGCCGCGGCTTTTAGTACAGACCTCTTGCTTATCCCACAAGAATACATATCTCGCCCGCGGTCTATAAGATTATGAGCCTCATCGACAAGAAGAAGATAATCTCCGCCCGAGGTAAAATACCGTCTCAAGGAAGCCCTCGGGTCAAAGGCGTAGTTGTAATCACAGATTATAACGTCACACCTTTCGGATACATCAAGGGAGAATTCAAACTCGCACACGTTATGCTTTTCCGCATAGCTTTTCAGAATGTTCTGAGTTATAACCGACTCGTGGGAAAGAATATCCATTATAGCAGCGTTTACTCTGTCATAATGTCCACATGCAAAAGGACAGACTTCAGGGTCACACTGCTTGTTATAACCACAGGTCTTTTCCTTTGCCGTGACAACCATACACCGCCAACCAAATCGGAGGTTTTTTGGATAAAAACCACTATCTGCTAATGCGTGACATGCTTTTACGGCAACGTCACCCGTAACAGACTTTGCGGTAAGATAGAATATTTTTCGTCCGTGGAGGGACTTCTTTTTATTGTAAAGAGTTTTTGCAGCCCCGAAAAGCACAGACATGGTTTTACCCGTGCCGGTTGGAGCTTGCGCGTAAAGGGTTGATTCACCGTTTATAACGCGATAGCAAGCGGCAGCAAGTTCCCTTTGTCCTTTGCGGTATTCACCGTAAGGGAAAGTAAGATTTTCGGCACCATCTTCCCTTTCAATGCTATGAATAACGTCAAACACAGCCCATTTTTTGTACTCATCAATCAATCCGTAGAAAAACTCCGCAAGCTGCTCTATAGATTCTGAACGATAAAACCTTTTAACTTCGCCACTCTCTATCTGGTAGTATGTAAGACGTACCCTCAACTCATCAAGCCCTTGTTGAGCAGCGTAAATAAAGCCGTAACATCTGGCTTGCGCCCAATGAAGAGGATATGTGTCCGACTCTATATTATCCAGACTATCCGCCGTGGATTTAATTTCGTCAATTACGATAGCCCCGTCTTCCTGAAGGATTCCGTCACATATTCCGTCAATTTTAAGCTCTATTTCAAAGGATTGCTCTCCTGCATATCCTAACCCTTGGGCAACTTTTTCAACCTCAGAAGGTGAGATAACAGAGGAAAACTTCAATCTCACTTCTGCTTCGTAGCCTTCTCCTGCGGCTTTTTGAAGTTTTCTGTGAGCCTTTGTACCCTCTACCATATCGGAGGCGGAGGCAGATCTGCCAAGGGAGATATCTCCGCTACGGAGCAAAAACTCTATCAGACTTCTTACCGAAACAGACACTTTATATTTCTGATCCACATATCTCGCCTCCGTGCACACATCTATATAACACAATATTAACATATAAAGATGTCCAAACTATGTCTTTTTATCACAAAAAGCGATTATTTTTAAGCATATCCTGCGCTCACCGATAGCAGCACCTATTTGCAGGCCCAAGTCATTTAACATATTATCTTAACAATTGAGTCATTTTTTTGCTATATTGTACCGATATAATAAAATTATAGAAGTAGTAGTATGTCCTTAAACAAATAACACCAAAATATATAACGTCTGAATAAAATTGGAGGTAAAGCAATGGCAAAGCAGATTTTCGTAGTTGATGACGAAGAAAATATAAGAACAGTAATAAGAGCCTATCTTGAAAAAGAGGGTTATAAGGTAACCGAATTTGAAAGCGGAGACGATGTTCTCAAGGCCTTACCCGTAGGCTTTCCCGATATGTTTATCATCGACATAATGATGCCCGGAATATCGGGATTTGAACTCTGCAACGAAATAAGAAAAAAGCAAAACACTCCCATTATTATCGTTTCTGCTCGCGACGAAGAGCTTGACAGGATCCTGGGCATAGAGATGGGTGCCGACGACTATATGATGAAGCCCTTCTCCCCCAAGGAGCTTATGGCAAGAGTAAACGCCGTATTCCGCAGAATAGACAATAGTATGAACAGCACGGACAAGGATAACCCTTCCTGCAGAGATATCAAAATATACCCCGCAGAACGCCGTATTGCCCATATAGTTGACGGCAGTGAAAATGAAATCCCCTTTACTGCCATGGAGTTTAATTTTATATACTTTATGGTATCAAATAAGGGACGTGTATTCACCCGCGACCAGCTTCTTTCAAAGGTTTGGGATTATCAGTATATGGGTGATACCCGCGCCGTTGACGACCTGGTTAAAAGAATACGCAAAAAGCTTGATGCTGCCAACACAGAATTTGCAATAGAAACAGTATGGGGTTACGGATACAAGGTTACCGACGTATCTCTTACCGAAGAATAAGCGAGAAATAAAATGCAAAATCACATTATCCCTGTGACCTCAGAGAAAAAGAAGAAATTCAAAATAAGCATACGGTCAAAGATTATAATCTCCTACATCAGTATCGTTCTCGTTATGGCATTTTTTTCAATCTTATTCGTTTCTATGTTTTACGAAACGTATATGCTTTCCGATGCAAACGAGAAGCTTGAAAGAGAAGCTAAGGAATTTGCGGCCATATTGGAAACCAGTTACCGCCTTGAAGGAAGTATAGTAAACAATTACAGCGAAATACTTCTCAATCAACGGTTAAAGGATTTTAACTATTCCCTTATGGTAATAGCTACGGACGGTACACCCATATACGGCTACAACACCTCATTTGAAAAGGCTCAGGCTCAGGAATTTGCAAAAAAAATACTTGACGAGGGCATTTTTGGTCAGGGCACCTACCGCATAGAATATAACGAACAATCCTATGCCATATATCTTCAACCTGTAGGGGGCGTAAAAACAGGCGAAAGGATATGCTACGTTGTTCCCTTTTATTCAGCAAAGGCCTTTTCCCTCTCGCGCCCCTTCTTTACGTTTTATCTTTTGACCATAATCATTTCTGCAAACTTCGCTATAATCATAGGCGGATTTTTGTCAGGCACCATTACCCGCAATCTGAAAAAGCTGAAGATAAGAGCAAACTTGTTAGCAAACCGAAAATTTGATGCACCCCTACCCATATCCTCCCACGATGAAATAGAGGAACTTTCAAACAGCTTTGACGTTATGGCGCAAAGTATAAAGGAATACGATGTTCAGCAAAAAACCTTTTTGCAGAATTCATCTCACGAGTTCCGTACGCCCCTCACATCCATAAGAGGATTCGTGGAAGGTATCAGAGACGGGGTATTTGACGTACCCACAGCTACGGATATGATTCTCGACCAGGTTGGCAGATTGGAAGGCCTGGTGGACGATGTTATGTTCCTTTCAAAGATAGAAACAACAGAAGGTATGTATACCCCCTCCACCATGACCGCGGAGGAACTTATATCAGAAGTAAACAGCCGTGTTTCGGGAATGATACTCCATAATGACCTTAAAATCCATATTCCAACTCCCCCCGACGTAACCTTTATAGGCGATTGCGATAAGTTGGCTACCGTAGTTACAAACCTTATATCAAACTGCGTAAGATTTGCCAAAACAACAGTATCTATCAATACTAAAACCGAAACGGGAAAGCTAATACTTACCGTATCCGACGACGGTCCGGGTATTGCAGACAAGGATATGGATAACCTTTTCGTCCGCTTCTACAAGGGCAAAAAGGGCAACCATGGCCTTGGGCTTTCAATAGCCAAAGCAATAACTACGGCTCATAACGGAAGCATCAAAGCATATAACCTCTACGAACAAACGGCAGAAGCTTCAAACGTTATTATTGGAGCTGCATTTGAGGTAGCCATTCCTCTAAACAATACAGTAGATAGTATAAAATAAGAGGGGTAATATTCCGAGGAAGATTTTTCCTCGAAATATTTTCACAAAAGCACGGAACTTTTTCACGCCTTTGTCAGTCTAATACTACCGTCTTATTCAAAAGTTAAGGGTTATTCTATTGACATTTGCCCCGAATTATTATATCATAGTATAGATATTAAAAGATAAAGGAAATCTTATGAATATAGACTTCTCAAACCATCCGATATTTCTCGCGCCTATGGCGGGAGTCACAGATAAGGCATTCAGAATAATCTGCAAAGAAAACGGCGCAGACGTTACCGTAAGCGAAATGATAAGCGCTAAAGGTATATACTATAAGGATAAAAAGACGGCAGAGCTATTTTCATTCAGTGAAGAGGAACGTCCCTACGGTATACAGATATTCGGTTCTGATCCCGAAATAATGGCTTACGCCGCAAAGGTAGCCGAAGCGCAGAATCCCGATTTTATAGATATTAACATGGGCTGCCCCATGCCTAAAATCGTTAATAACGGTGACGGAAGCGCTCTCATGAGCGACCCTAAATTGGCAGAGGCCGTTGTTTCAGCGGTAAAAAAAGCAGTTTCCCTTCCAGTAGGCGTAAAGATACGCAAAGGAAGAACCGATGCCACAGTAAACGCCCCCGAGTTTGCAAAAGCTCTTGAGTGCGGCGGCGCAGATTTTATAACCGTTCACGGAAGAACTGCGGCCCAGCTTTATTCTGGAGAGGCAGACTGGGATATAATCCGCCAGGTAAAAGAGTCTGTATCCGTACCCGTAGTTGGCAATGGGGATATAACCACCCCCGAAGACGGGCTTAAAATGATAAAATATACGGGATGTGACGGCATAATGATTGGCCGTGGCGCTACGGGAAATCCCTTTCTTTTCAGCCGTGTAAAGAGCTATATAAACATAGGTAGTTACGAACCCTTCCCTACCGAAGAGGAAAGACTGAAAACAGCCTTAAAACAGCTTCATTTAGCGGTAGAATTTAAATCCCAAAGGGTTGCCGTACCCGAAGCCCGCAAGCAGCTGGCCTGGTACCTTAAGGGAATGAAAAATTCAGCAAAGATAAAGAATCTTATTTTTGCCGCCACTACAGAAAAAGAAATGATAAAAATAACAGAGAACTTTTTGGAAACCCTTAATAAGGAGTAAATAACAGGTATCAGAGAGAAAGGAGGGCTGAATATGGAAGAAAAAGAGTTTATTGCCAAAATCAAGCAGGGCGACGATTCTGCTTTTGAAGAGCTGGTAAGAAAATATCAAAACTACATATTCAGACTTGCCTTTTCCATGGTGAAAAACGAGGAGGATGCAAAGGAACTGACGCAAGAAGTCTTTATAAAGGTATATACCTCTATACAAGGATTTACGGGTCGTTCTTCCCTTTCCACCTGGTTATATAGGATAACCTATAACCTCTGCCTTGACTATATAAAAAAGAACAGAAAAAAGCGGTTAATGACCCAATCTCTTGACGACAACGAAAATATTGAATTGCTCTCCCTCAAGGCCGATACCCACACCCCGGAAGAGGCTCTTGAGGCGGCTGAAATCAGAGCTGATATTAAAGAGGGACTAAAGACATTACCCCAAGAACAGCGAATACTTATTGAGTTTAAGGACATCCTCGGCTTGTCCTATGAAGAGATACTTGAAGTAACGGGATTAAAATCGGGAACGCTGAAATCTCGACTTTTCAGAGGGCGACTGACTTTAAAAAATTATTTATCCCATAAATGGAACATTCAGGAACAAAACCCGTCTAAAACTACAGAAGACAAAGGAAAGGAGGAGGAGGATTAACAGTGAACAGAAACGACGAACTTAAGAAAAAGATTCTTGACGAGCTATCAAATGAAGCGGAAAAGGATGTTATTGTACAGAGTATCTTAAAAGAAGAACCTGAAGATATTCTCGGTGAGGAGTTTACCCTCTCCGTCGTAAAGGCCGCTAAAGCTACGAAAAAATCATCCTCCATTATTCGACTTACGCGAGTAGCTCTCCCCTTTGCAGCCTGCGCCGCAGCCGTGCTGATATTCGTCAGCGTAGGTCTTAATGATAATGATAATTCTCCTCTGCCAAAAGATTTTGATACCGTCAAGGTCGAAGGAGATATGGTAATATCAGAAGACCCATATAAATCAAACAGCGATGACTTTACCCCAAATGTATCCCCAATGCAAAACGAAAAGGTTCCTGCAACAACGGATACTCCCCTGGATGAACAGGAGAATGATGTAGCCCCAAACAATACACCTTCTTCATCTGCTTCCTCTTCCCAAAAGGAAAATGATGAACAAATTCATACTGAAGACAGCGAAAAACTTTATACCCTAAACTTGGCATCTTCACAAATGGGTACCACAACCTTTACCCCCTCCGATAATTCGGAGAAAACAACCGGAGAAATAACCGTAAAGGTATCTAATACCTATTACGGCAAAACTATTTTCGGGTATACAGTATAC